>JAEZNC010000205.1 GCA_023441905.1 Bacillota bacterium
CGTCTGAGGTGAAGGTCAAGCAAGTCGAGGGCGACAAAACCATTGTGCTCGAACTCAGTGTGGCGCGCGAAGATATGGGCAAGGTGATCGGCAAACAGGGCCGCATTGCCAAGGCCATCCGTGCCGTGGTCAAAGCGGCTTCCTCAAAGTCGCGCAAAAAATATGTCGTCGAGATTGTGGAGCATGATTGAGATTGCACGCATTTTAAAGCCGCACGGCATCCGTGGCGATTTAAAAGTCCGGCTCTTTTCGGATAATTATGATGCCTTTGCCGAGCGCGCGTTTGCCTACATAAAAAAGGGCAGCGACTATCAGCGCACCGCTTACACGGCGGTGCGTATTGACGCGCCCTTTGTTTATGTGCATTTTGACGGTGTGGATACGCGAAACGACGCCGAAACGCTATGCAATGAAACGCTTTACCTGCGACGTGAGGAACTTGAAGCGCTTGAAGACGGCGAGCATTATGTGGTGGATCTGGTGGGGCTTAAGGTGCTTGATGAAAGCGGCAACGAACTCGGCATCCTCAAGGACGTGCTGCAGCATGGGGCTGCGGATGTCTATGTCGTTAAGGGCAAGAGAAGCTTCATGTTTCCCGCAGTCAAACGCGTGATATGCAGCGTCGATTTGAGCGCAGGCGAGATGCGGGTAAACGCTGAGGCGCTGGCCGAGGTGGCCGTTTATGACGACATATAATGTGCTGACGCTGTTCCCCGAGATGTTTGACTCGGTGTGCGGCGCAAGCATATGGGCACGGGCCATCAAGGCGGGACATATTGCCGTCAATACCGTCAATATCCGCGACTGGGCGACGGACAAGCACCGCCGAGCGGACGATTATCCGCTGGGCGGCGGCGCGGGCATGGTGTTAAAGCCGGAGCCCGCGGATGCCTGTTTTCGCGCCATCAAGGCGGGATGCGAGTCGCCGTCTGTCAACATCTACATGTCTCCGTGCGGCAAAACGCTGTCGCATCACCTCGTGACGAAGCTGTCGGAGTACCGGACGGTGAACATACTCTGCGGCCATTACGAGGGCGTGGATGCGCGCATTTTGAAGCGTCATATTGATCTTGAGGTATCCATCGGCGATTATGTTTTAACGGGCGGTGAGCTCGCGGCCATGGTGCTGATCGACGCTTGTATGCGCCATGTGGATGGTGTGCTCGGAAACGGCGAATCGGCAGCGGGAGAGTCTTTTTCCGAATCGCTGCTTGAATACCCGCAGTATACGCGGCCCGCGCTGTATGACGGCGAAGCGGTGCCTGAGGTGCTGATTTCAGGCCATCACGCGAACGTTGAAAAATACAGACGGCACATGTCGCTGAAGGAGACGGCGTTTCGGCGGCCCGATCTGCTCTCGAAAGCGCGGCTGACAAAAAAAGATATCGAGATTTTAACCGGCGAAGACAAATAGCTTGGCAGCCGGTTTTTTAATGCAAAATGTAAATAGTCACGCGGCTTTCGGCGAATGATTGAAAATAATAGCCGATTATGCTACCATACTTTGTGTTTCAATTTGAGAGTAGTGAGCGGGAGGGGAAAATGAATAACGACAGCGGCAGGGGCAAAAATCATTTCCTTGATGAATCAGATACCGGACATAGAAACGAATCAAACCGTTCAAAACAGTCTTCGGGAAAGAAGAAAAAACGCAGAATTCCTCTGACGCTGGTATTTATTTTTGATGTGCTGATTGCGGCAGCTGCACTGCTTGTTTTTTCACTTTATTATGTTGTTTTAGAGGATGATCTGAGCCAGAAAACGGTGCTGCTCCCGGGCACCGCGACGCCCCAGCCTTCGGTGCAAGCGTCTGTTGAACCGGAGGAGACCGGTGTGATTGCGGATCCGGCCAGCGAGGAAGCCAGCGTAACGCCAACGGCGGATCCGAACTCGTGGCGAGTGAAATTTGCTGACAAATTTACGGATGGCGAAGTCGTCAAAACCGACAACGCTTATAAGAGCGCCAATATCAGCATCACCATTGATAAAGTCAGCAAGGACGAAGTGACCTATTATGTGGCGGATATATACATTGCCGATATGAAGTATTTCAAGACAGCCTTTGCAAATGACGAATTCAAAGCGGGCATCGGGTCGACCGTGGAAATCGGGGACAAACATAACGCGATCATCGCCATTAACGGTGACTTTTGCAGCAAGAACAAAGGGGTCGTTGTCCGTAACGGGGTGTTGTACAGGGATAAAGAACATAAGTCTGATCTGCTGGTGATGAACAATGACGGCAGCATGCAGACCTGCTCGCCGAAAGATTTCGATCTCGAAGCCATCAAGCAAAACGGTGCCTATCAGGTTTGGACGTTTGGGCCGATGCTGCTTGAGGACGGCCAGCCCATGGAAGAGTTCAACAGCTCTGTGCAAGTAAGAAATCCAAGAACGGCGATTGGATACTATGAACCGGGGCATTACTGCTTTGTGGTGGTCGACGGCAGGCAGCCGGGATATTCAAAAGGTTATGAAATGAATGAACTGTCGCAGCTCATGTACAGCCTTGGCTGCAGTGTGGCGTATAATTTGGATGGCGGGAAGTCATCCGAAATGGTTTTTAACGGAGCACTTTACAGCCATCCATTCGAAGGCGGCAGAGAAACATGCGATATTATTCTTATTGCGGATGAGTAAGGAGAAACTTATGAAGAAAAAGCTGTTGCCGCATTTATGCCTGATACTGTCGCTGATGATGCTGACATTCTTTGTGCTTGATATATTCAATCCGGGTATGAATTTTATCGGCAACGATATTTTTAAAGTCCTGCTGCTGATTTACGGTGTGTCGACAGCTGTGCTGTCCGTCGCATTGATTGCTTATCATCACAAGAAATCTTAAGGACTTAAAACGGCGGGTACATTGCGTCACTCTGTATCAATACAAGACGTTGCTACCAATCGAGATATTCATGGTTGGATCCGGAGGTTTTACAGACAGTTTTTTTATGGTAATATAGGGTGAAACTATGACTTGGGAGAAAATATTGACGAGAATAAGAAAATCCATTTTGTTTGCGATGCTGGCGATGATTAGCCTGTTGCTTGGCGCATGCACAAACAGCCGGACGGAGCAGCAGCAGCCTGAGCCCACGCAAGCGCAGGCCGGCCTTCTGCAGGTGATTTTTATCGATGTCGGCAAAGGGGACGCTGC
Source organism: Bacillota bacterium (assembly GCA_023441905.1). Taxonomy (GTDB): domain Bacteria; phylum Bacillota; class Clostridia; order Christensenellales; family SZUA-584; genus SZUA-584. The sequence goes on from JAEZNC010000205.1 coordinate 3,158, forward strand.
GCTGATCGGGCTGCCGGGGGAACACTGGGTCATGATTGATACGGGGCCTAAGGAAGGGTTCCCCGAGATTGGACGGACGCTTTTAAAACAGGGTGTCACACATCTCGATGCTGTTTTTATTTCGCATGGACACAAAGACCATATAGGGGGGCTTGAGAGCGTACTCAAAATGGAAAATACCGACGGCATTTATACGATTCCCGACTGTTTGGATAACAAAGAAATTCTAAACGCCCAAAAGGATTTCGGTGCCGCTGTCAACACGCTGGCAACGGGCCAAAGTGTGCAAATCGGTGGTGCCGTTTTCACATGCTTGGGTCCGGTAAGCGATTATGCAGAAGAAAACGACGACAGCATGGTGCTGATGCTGGATTATAACAACACCCGCGTTTTGTTTACGGCAGATCAGCTTGCTACGGCGGAAAGCGGCCTGCTTAAATCGGGCAAGGATTTGAAAGCCGATGTTTTGAAGGTGGCCTATCATGGCGGCGCGGAATCAACTTCAGCCGAATTCATAAGTGCGGTCAGTCCCCGGTTTGCTGTGATACCGACCGACGAATCAAGACCTGCCGCACAGAAAACGCTGGATGTGCTCAATCGGGCCGGTGCAGGCGCCTATGTGACAGGAGACACAGGCACGCTTGTTTTCGACGGCCAAAGCATTACGAAGATAATGGCACCCGAAGATAAGATGCCGAAGGTATCCGTCAGCGATAAGGATGTCACGGCCGAATTTGTCACGATCACCAATCACACAACGCAGACGGTGGATCTGACCGGCTGGTGCTTGTATTCAAGCAAGGGAAGCGATACGTACTTTTTTCCGTCAGGTACAAAGCTGCCCCCTAGCGGCAGCCTCAACGTTTACTCAGGAAAAGCCGCTCAGGGAAATAAAGACGGACTCGTATGGACAACGGAAAACATTTGGAGCAACAAAAAGAACGATACATGCCAGCTTATTGATATCTATGGCAGATTGGCCGGCAGCCGATAATCAGGAAAGTTGAAAAATCTGTTTGTATTATTGCTGCTTAATAATATAATAGTAAAATGTCTGCGTATGATCAAGGAAAGATCATATATAAGAAGACTTGCAGCAAATATCTATAAAGGTTAATTTGAACGGGTAAAATGGGATCACAAAAAAACTTCGTTAAAGGCGCGGCGATACTGGGCGGCTTGGGTATGTTTTCAAAGCTGATCGGTGCCGTATATACAATCGCGACGACGTATTTTATCGGCGAGAGCGGAATGGCGTATTATGGGCGCGCGTTTCCCATTTATACTTTTTTGCTTGCCTTTTCGAGTGCGGGGCTTCCGGTTGCCATAGCTAAGCTGGTGTCAGAGAGAGTGACCCTTGGTGACTACAAAGCGGCTTATGCCGTTTTCCGCAAGGCGCTCAAAGCCATGTTTTTTATTGGGCTATTCACCACAGTGATTATGATCGCGTTCAGCGGACAGATCGCCACAGCTCTCGGGAGCCCTGATACAAAGTTCTCTATCATGGCACTGGGGCCGTCTCTGTTCTTTGTGTCGATTATGTCAGCGTACAGAGGTTATTTTCAGGGCATGCAGCGGATGACCCCCACAGCCATATCTCAGATGATTGAGCAGGTCGTGAAGATGGCCGCGGGTCTGCTGCTGGCTTCCCTCTGGGTGAAAAAGGGAGAGGTGTACGGCGCGGCGGGTGCGGTACTCGGTATCAGCATCTCCGAAGTTGCTGCGTGCTTTTATATGATGGTGCTCTATAAAAGGAAAATCAACGTCTTCAGGCGTCGGGAAAAAAGTGTACATTACAGAGAACTCACGGCCAATATCGGAAAACGTATTGTTTATCTGGCCGCACCGATTATCATTGGCGCATGCGCGATGCCGATTGTACAGAACGCGGATTCCGCCATCATTACCCATACACTCAATGGTATGGATAGCGTTTATTTGGTGGGAAAAGAGGTTATGCTCAATGAGAAAACCATCGATTCGCTGTTCAGCCTGGCAACAACACTGCCTAACTCGATTATCAATCTTCCGGCCGTATTTTCATTGGCGCTGTCCATGAGCCTTGTGCCGTCCATCGCCGCATCCCAAACGGAGCACAACATAAGAAGCATCGCTTCAAAATCGAGCATCGGGCTTAAGCTGTCTATGTTGGTTGGCCTTCCGAGCGCGGCAGGCCTTTATTTCCTCTCCACACCGATCATGCATTTGATTTACGGGAGGCTGGAGGGAGACAATCTTCTGATCGGCGGAGAGCTGCTGGGCATACTGGCCATCTCGGTCTTTTTCCTGACGATTCTGCAAACAATGACAGGCATTCTTCAAGGCCTTGGAAAAACGTATTTGCCTGTCATCAACCTGTTTATCGGCATCGGCGTTAAGATCGCCGTCAGCATGGCGACGATTCACATTCCCGAGATCAATGTGCAGGGCTCGGCATACGGGACGCTAGCTTGTTATGCCATCGCGGCGCTGCTCGATGTGATCTGCGTGATGCGCTGCGCGCATATGCGGATTAAAATCCTCGATAATTTCATCAAACCGCTGCTGGCCACGGGCGGTATGAGCGCCGCCATCTATTTTATGATGCCGCATGTTGCATCAGGCGAATATTCAAGAACATGGACGCTGATAGTGATTGCGGCGGCTGTCCTTATTTACGTGTTTCTCATATTCTTATTCGGCGCGCTCAAGCCGGAGGATATGAAATTTATTCCGGGCGGCAGCAAAATCACGTCACTCATGTATCGTCTTAAAATATGGAGAGCGAATTATAGGTACAGAGATTAACCGCCGTAACTATTAAGTTGAATGATGAGCTGAAAAGCTTCAGCCTGATATAAGCCGCTTGTTTGTGACTATGGAAGCGTCAAGCGATTGACTGCGCAATGGGGTGGAATTCCATATGCAAAGCCCTAGCCATGGCAATCTTTACAGACAAGATCTGAAAAAAGAGGGGTCTATCGTTGTGCTGAAGCCGAAAGGCTTTTTGGATTTATTTTAAAGTTTTGGAGGATCAAATGGAAAAACGCAGCTTAAAGGGCAGCATCCTTTTGCTTTTGGCTGCCCTCATATGGGGCGCGGCGTTTATCGCCCAGAAAGTTGGCATCGTTGAGATCGGCACGTTCACATTTTCGGCCACCCGATTTTTAATCAGCGGCCTTGCGCTGCTGCCTGTTGCGCTGATGCGCAAGAATAAAGATCTGCCCGAGGTGATTGAACCGCAGGAAAAATCTCGCGGCAGAAAAACGCTGATGATCGGCGGCATTATTTGCGGCATATGTCTTGCCGCCGCGACCAACGCGCAGCAGTTCGGTATCGCCGATACATCGGCGGGCAAGGCGGGGTTCATCACCGCGCTATATATCGTTTTTGTGCCGATACTCCGCATTTTCAGCCGGAAGAAGGTATCGGGGGCGGTATGGGTCAGCGTGGCGGTGGCCGTCGTCGGGTTTTACCTGCTCAGCGTGAAAGAAGGTTTTTCTATCAATCAGGGTGACGCGATTGTGCTGCTGAGCGCGCTGCTGTTCTCGTTCCATATTCTTGTGATCGATAAATATTCGCCGCGCGCGGACGGCATTAAAATATCATGTATCCAATCGTTTACGGCTTCCGCGATATCTGCTGTGTTCATGCTGATATTTGAAAAACCGAGCCTTGATACCATCGTGGCTGGCTGGATTCCCATTGCGTACCTTGGGCTGATGTCAGGGGCGGTTGGGTATACGCTGCAGATCATCGGGCAAAAGTACGCGGAGCCTGCGTCCGCTTCTCTGATACTGAGCCTCGAGTCGGTGTTTGCGGCGGTGATGGGCGTGCTTTTCCTTGCGGAAGGCTTTTCCGGGCAGGAGCTGATCGGCTGTGTGCTTGTGTTTGGTGCCACGATACTGTCACAGGTTTCTTTCAAAAAAAGAGTGCCTGCCAAAGTGACAGAACAAAGCAGCGGCGAGATAGAATAAAATGGCTGCATTTTTGTGCTGCAAACAACCGTTCAAAGCTTGTTTTTACTTGACGAATTGCGTATAAAATGAGAATATAAAATTGTTTATTAATTTAGCATACTAAAAAATAATTTTGAATAAAAGGGGAACACAAATGAAGAAATCAATTGCTGTTTTATTAATTGTGGTGATGGTCATGGGCCTTGTGGCAATGACCGGCTGCTCGACTCCATCTCAATCTGCCGCGCCGTCCGATTCCGCCGCGCCGTCCGAATCGGCTGCTGCGCCTTCGGAGTCAGCCGAATCAGAAGCTCCGGTTGAATTGGAAGAATTCCGCGTGGGTATGGAATGCAATTATGCGCCTTTCAACTGGACACAGACAGATGACAGCAACGCTGCCGTGGAAATTGCGGCGGGCGGATATGCGGGCGGCTACGATGTCGAAATCGCAAAGAAAATTGCGGACGGACTTGGCAGAAAGCTTGTGATTGTGAAAACGGAATGGGATGGGTTAACTCCCGCATTGACCTCCGGTAAAATCGATGCGATTATTGCAGGTATGTCTCCGACCGAAAAACGCAAGGCGACTGTAGACTTTACAGATAACTATTATACATCCGAGCTTGTTATCGTCGTGAAGAAGGACAGCCCGTTCGCGAGCGCCACGTCCCTTGCCGATTTTTCAGGCGCGAAAATCACAGGTCAGCTCAATACGTTCCACTACACCGTCATTCCGCAGATTGAAGGCGTTCAGCAGCAGACAGCGATGGAAACCTTCCCGGCCATGATCGTGGCACTGACATCAGGGAAAATCGACGGGTATATATCCGAAAAGCCGGGTGCTGTTTCGGCTATGGAGTCCAACGCAGATTTGACGTTTGTTGAATTCGCAGACGGCAAGGGCTTTGAGACCTCTCCGGACGACGTGGCAGTGGCAGTGGCTATCGCCAAGGGTCAGGAAGATTTGATTAAATCTATCAACGAAATACTGGCCGGCATCTCGGAAGAAACGCGTTTGGAACTTATGAACGCTGCCGTGAAGAATCAGCCGGTTTCAGAATAACATAAGCGACTAAATTAGCGTAAGATAGGAAGAGATTATGCCGGATACGTTTTTGGGTTGGGTTGGGTTTATAGCAACCGAGTATTTCCCGCTGTTTTTGCAGGGTGCAGGAACAACAATTTTAATCGCCGTTGTGGGAACAATTGTCGGTTTTATTATTGGCGCGATTGTGGCGATTGTCCGAACGATACCGATCCTGCCCAAAGATAACATCATAAAAAAGATTATTCTTAAGATTGCTCGCGGGATACTCACTGCTTATGTGGAATTATTTCGCACAACGCCGATGATGGTACAGGCCGTGCTTATTTATTATGGTTCGTACCAGTT
>JAEZNC010000092.1 GCA_023441905.1 Bacillota bacterium
GGTGTATGCATTCCCGCACAGCGCGGTAAGGAGAAGAAGCTGCCAAAAGGCAAGAACGTTGCTGTGTCGGAAGACGGCAGATCACTCGTGGCGGAAAAAAGCGGCCGCGTTGATATGATCAAAGACAGAATCGAGGTTTCCGATGTGCACCATATCCATGGTGATGTGGATATGAGTGTCGGTAATGTGAATTTCGACGGTGATGTTGTGATAGACGGCAATGTGATTTCAGGGCTCACCGTCAATGCGACGGGAAGCATTGAGGTGCGCGGTTACGTGGAAGGGGCCACGCTGATCGCAGGGAAGGACATTGTTTTAAGAAACGGTATGCAAGGTACGAGCCAGGGGAAGCTGGAAGCGGGCGGCAATATTGTGGCGCGGTTTATCGAAAGGGCGACGCTTGCGGCAAAGGGCAGTGTATTTGCGGATTATATGGTTTACTGTCTCATCACTGCGGGTGAAAGTGTGATACTTAAAGGTAAATTCGGCAAGCTGCTGGGAGGCGTGGTGCGTGCGGGTAAAGAGGTTACCGCCAAGACGATCGGCTCTCCGGGAAGCGATCGTACCCAGATCGAGCTTGGCATTCTGCCTGATGAACGCGCGCGTTACACGAAGATGGATGCCGAGCGCGGACAGATCAAGGCCCAGCTCAACCGCGTTCAGAACATTACGAGAATGCCGGCACCGAGCGACATGGCACCGGACAGGCTCGCTATGCGCCAAAAACTCATTGAAGCGGCGCAGCAGCTGGAGGCTCAGTATAACAGCCTCACAGAGCAGATGCAGCAGCTCAAAGAAGACCTGTGCGCCAACAGCAATGCGCGTGTGAATGCCACAAAAGCTGTATATCCAAATGTGAGGATTCAGATTGACGCGGGTGTGTTTACAACAAAATCGATGATCGAGTTTGCGACTTTCCGCTACATTGAGGGGCAGGTTACTTTTACTGCCTGTGAGGTTAAAGCATAAACGGCGGCAGCTTAAAGACTGAGGAATATGCTCTGTTGTTCTAAACTGTCACCAAAAAGTTAAGCAATTATTATTGAGCAATCGGGAGGGCTTGCAGCCTGTCAACAACGGGTGGCGAGTCCTTTGTTTTTCGTTGTGTAAAAAACTTTCTTAGCGGACAGAGTGTCAAAATTGATCAGCCGGAAGCTAATCGTGAACAGATGCCATCGTCTGCAGCGCAAGTTAACCCGATATGGGGATTCCTGTGTGTGATAAGTCACAGGATGTTTGATGCCTTTGCGGGGGGTGCGCACGCTGCCGATGCTCTCGGCTCGTTTTTTCGCTTTACATACCGTTTGATTTTTTGTATACTTGAGTTCGATATTATTGAAGGGGATTATTATGCAAAAGAAACGCTTTAAAATAATCATAGCCGTCATGATGGTGCTTGTGTTTGTAGGGGCGGCGGCAGGCTGCGCGGCGCCCGTGGTGACCAAACCGCAGATGACGGCAAACGCAACGCCTGTGAAGGTGGACGGCAGCTGCCAAATCGAACTCAACGGCGATACGCTCACCGTGAAGGGCGAAACAAACATATTGGACGGTGCAATGCTTCATATCTCAGTGGTTTCGCAGGACGGCATGATCGTCGATTTTGTGAAGATGACAAAACAGGGGGATTCGATTTCACAGGATTTCAAAATCACGAGCGAAAAGTATGATGATACGGTGAAATCTGTAACGGGGTATATCTCATGCGCGCCCACGCTTTACGGTACGCAGCCGGATGCGATATACAGCGCATACGGCCAGAAGTTTGAAAACGTGGAAGCGCCCGAGGGTGATATTGTATGGAACAGCAACGGCGTGGTGATCGTATTCGGATCGGACAGCGTTGAAATAAACAAATAGTCTGAAAGTTTATAAAACCGTTGGATAGACTCCGACGGTTTTTTATTTGGCCAGAATATCTTCACAGCAGGCGATGATGCTTTGGAGTGTATGATCGCAACCGCCGTGCCCGGGCACATATTCCACGATACCGATGCCCACAACATCAAACCCGTCATGCAAAGCATAAAGCGTGTCGATAAGTTTCTGTACGCTGATGCCGCCGGGGGTCGGGCACATCACCGAGGGGAATTCCATCGGATCCAGCACATCAAGGTCGATATGGACGTATATCCGGCGGTATGCTTTTTTTGCTAATGTATGGCATAAGGCGTGGCTATCGGTCAATTCTTCGGTCGCTATGCAGGGTATAATGTTTTCAGCCATGTAAATAAGCTCGGGCGCGTCAAAATCCCGTCCGCACGCGAACACAACCTGATGGTGTTGCAAATATGAGAAACACTGATTTCCTAATTGTTCGTCTCCCTCATTCAGCAGGCAACGCAGCGGCATGCCGTGAAAAAGGCCGCTCGGTGATGATTCAGGCGTGTTCAAATCACCGTGAGCGTCGAACCAGACGATGGCGAGATCGCCTCCGTACTTCTGATTTAAGTAAGAGACCGGCAGAATTTCCGCATCACAGCCGCCGCCAATTGTCAGCATCTTCGTGCAGCTTTGTGCCGCAAGCAACAATCTTGCCGCAGACAGTTGCTGCAATATTGTATCATATCCGATGATGCCGTTCTTTTTGACAAGATCCTCCGAAAGAGAAATCTCAGGCTGAATCACCTGCTGGTGAGTCAATAATGTCTGCATCGCTGCCGCGCCATGATAGACGGCCTTGTTTCCGGCACCCTGCCATGCAGGAAAATAAAATGTAACCATATATCGCATATAACTTTCTTTAAGAAGATTGAAAAAGGGCAATGCGCCCGTATATCTTAACGCCGTCTTGCCGCATATTTAATGCGTGCTGCTGTTCGGCATGACCGTTTTTTTACTTGACTTTGATACCGCTGCCGATAAGCGATACAGTACCGAAGACAAGCGCTGATGGTATCACACTTATTTAGACAGAATTGTTATGGAGTATCATTAAATGGTTGACCTGAGTATTCCTCATGGCTCACGTGCGCCTGCTTTATCAACACCGATGCAATATGAAACGCCTTGATTCTGCGCACGAGCAGTGTGTGCGACGACGTGCCTTCTTTCAGCTTCGGCAGCACCTTCTCGCATTTGCGAGTCGTCGAAGCGATCGCCCGCAGGGCTTCCTGCAATTCTTCACTCGTGAACTCTTCCATAAAAGGCCCTCCTTTTAAACGCTCCCCATCAGCTTGATCTGCAGGCCGTGTTTCCCTTTTGACTTCGTTCATATTCCTTGGATGACCTCATTAAGCCATCGTCTGCAGAAAAAATAAAACGGACTATTGGCTGACTTAAATGAAAAAGCTCTGTTTGCGCTCCCAAACAATCGGTCTTTTTGTTATATATCAATTCGCACACAAAATCAAACAAAGGATGACTGTTCTAAACGCAGATTTTCTGAAATCAATTGAAAAGTGAAAGATAACGCCGAACCGGCTATCGGACGAACGATTTGCCACGCTCTCTGTTTAGCCGATGCCGCCGCTGCGCCACAGAGCAATCAGCAGGTCGGTCATGCGTCCGTAGCTTTTCACGCCGTCTTCCTGCATGTTGGCCTTTAAATACGTGTTGTTCACCTGCGTCACGGTTTCGCTGACCTCGCTTTCAAACTGCTCCCAGTATTCTGCATTGGCCTGAAGATCGGAATCAAGGCCGCTTGCGTACGTGTCGCGCAGCTCAAAATACCTATCCGAATCCGCACCGTACAGCGCGTTCATCGCGTGGATCAGCGCAAGCATCGTGCCCGAATAGTGCATTGACGTGTCATCCGAATACGAGAGCACATAATATGCTAAAAAGTTTGCCTCATCCTCGCGCGCAAACCCGCGCTGATGCGCTTCCTCATGCGTGCATGACGACGCAAACAGCAGGTCCGGCGCGTCGCTGTTCACGTTGGCCTCGGCGGTGAACGGGAAATAAATACCGCAGAGATACGACCACGACATACCCTGTGAATAGAGCACGGGCTTGACGCGCCCGTAGCTGCCGCCGAGGAAAAGGTGCCCGGTCTTCAACGCGGCGTTGTTATACTCACCCGGGATACGGATCATGATATCCGTTTTGGAGAGACTCGGCGCAAACACGCCGTCTTCGTTTTGCGGCACCTCGGCGCGCAGTGCGTTGGCCTCATGAATCAGCGCGTCGCATGTGGCGTAAAGCTCGTCCACCGTGGCGGGGGAGGCATTGAGCCCGAACGATTCGCTTAATGGCTGGCGTGCGTAGTTGAAGCCCCACAGCCCCACGAACAGCGCATAAACCATCGACAGGGCGCTGAAAAAAATGATCATACGATTAATCAGCGTCTGCCACCATGCGCGTTTGGCGCGTATCGACGCAACGATCATGTGAATAATAAAAACGGCAATTGACAGAATAAACGCGTACACCAGCAGCTCGGCGAGAGAAAAGGGCAGCAATCCCGTCAGCGTAGAAAGGCCCTGCGCAATAACCGGATAGATGCCGCGCGAATATACAGATTCGGTAAAGGACGGCCACACAAATGAAAGACGGAAAAGTGCATAGAAAACAGGCCCCGGCAGCAGCCAGAGCAGCTTCAAAAGGGTGGACTTTAAGCCAAACGGTGCTGCTTCCCTGTTCATATGGCGGCCTCTCATGTATGTTGTTGTCAAGCGGTACTGTTATTGTATACGCGACAATAGCGTAAGGTCAAATGTCAATTAAAGGTCACTTGCGGTGCAGCTCTTTGGAATCCTTATAATACCGACGCAGGCGTGCAAGGCTTGTAATCCAAAGCATGATGACGAACGGCACGAGCAGCAGCGAAATGAGCGGCACATCCGTCATAAGTATGAAATCAAACGCGCCGTGCAGTATGGCAGGAACATATAATGATTTTCGCATGTAACTGATGCACTGCCCGGGGGTGGTGCAAAAACGCGCCATGGCGAGGTAATAGCCCATGGTGATGCCAAGCAGCAGATGCGCGGGCACGCTTAATATGGCGCGGGTAATCCAGATATCCGGCATCACAGCAGAATAATTGATGATGTAGAATATGTTTTCGAGCGTCGCGAAACCGAGCGAGGCGATGCTGCAGTAGACGATACCGTCGAGCTTCTCATCAAAGGCGGGGTGGTTGAACGCATGGCGCAGCACAACGCGCCGCTTGAAAAACTCCTCCGATAAGCCGATCACAATAAACGCTTCGAAAATGAGGCCGGGCAGGCCGCTGAATATATTGAAACGCTGGCCGATTGTTTCCGCGATGATGGTTGGGACAGTGGCGAGCATGCCGAAGAAGAACACTTTGACGAGCAGCTTTTTTGGCTCCTTGTCATAGCGGTCTACGAACAGTATAAACAGCGTAAAAACGAAGCCCGGCAGCACAGCCGAGAGGATCATCCAGACAAGATTCATCGGTTAGGCCTTTCTTGATAGCTGTGATTATTATAATTGTAAAATTGAGAACAGACAAGTCAATCCATATTTCATAATAATAGAATAAGTACATACATAACACATCAGGCTATCTGAAACAAACATATGTGTGAGCAGAGATTGTACATTTTTTGGGGGCTTCCCAACCCAGACCTCATTACGCCAAACATGTAAAACGTTGACACGAAAGTCATATAAGTGTAGAATCATATTAAACACACAACGAAAAATTTAAATATGGGAAGGCGCTTTATGTTCTGTCAACATTGCGGTAAAGAGCTGGAAGAGAATTCGGTTTTCTGTATTGGCTGCGGCACAAAGCAAATTGATACTCCGCCTGCGCATGAAAAAACAACAGAGCCGCTCCCTGCGGCTGCCGAAGGAATGGCACAGAACAGGCAAAAAAGCAAGGGATTGCTATGGGGTGCTGCCGGATTTGTGATTGGTGCGATTGTCTTAGGCGTTATACTTTTTGCTTCGGGTGTATTATCTTCAGGGGGCAGGATTGAGGGGCCGGGATTTGGGGCACCGGAGGACGCCGCAAAAGCGTATCTTGCAGGCTTGGGTGATCAGAATATTGATGACATGGTTTCGACTTTTGCGGTTGAGACGTATGCAGAACATTACAACTTTGAAGCATATCTTAAAAGATTGAATGCGTATACTCCGGTTATGGAAATGCGGTTCCCGGATACGAGAGGCTACACGCTGCAGATGAATATAGAAAGCAGAAGGAGCCGAATCGTCGATCACATTCTTGATCAATATATGCAATATCAGGTACCGGACATTTTCGGTAACGGTGAAATAATCTCGTTTGTAGATAGGGACGTATCGGAGTTTGTGCAAGACTTCGAAAAGGATACAAAGGATTATGTATTCAAAGATCTCTCTGTCGTCGCGGCGCTGAGCATGCATGACCTGCCCGATGAGCCGACTTGGGACGATATAGAAGACCTTATCCCGAGAGACGTGCTCAAAGACCTGCCGATCGACTTGATGAAAGGGCAGCTGGAGTCTCTGGCACAAACATATAAAATGGAGAGAAATCAGGATCACATCTCGCAGACTGCCAAGATATATGGTGCAGATATTGATGATGTTGACAATGTCGTCGTGATATTTAAAGCTGATAATAGAACGTGGGTGTTTTGTCCTGAGGTGATTCGGTTTAACGGCAAATGGTATATTGAGACCCTTCAGGGAAATTTGGCATCGTTGGCCGGTTTATCGGTATTCACCGGGGGTATTGTGCCTGTCGATTAAAACAAAGAACAAACAGGAAGACGCGATCTATTGGTTTGATATCTTGCCTCATGGCTGCCATGAGTCTTAAGGCTTTGCGCATGCCATGAGGTTTTTTAAGCTCTGTTGTTGACACGCTTCATTTGCTATATTATAATTTTTCCAATGCGAAGACAAAGAGGAGTAGCGTAGCGGCGCTTGGTTGAGAGAGGAGCTTCATCGGCTGAAAGGGCTCTGCAAGGCAGCGTGCGTGAAGTCGCTTTGGAGCACTTGCGGTGAAATATTAAAGTAGTCGCGGGCGTGGGCCGCGCGTTAAGCGGATAAAGAGCGAACGCAAATGCGTTCGAATCAAGGTGGTACCGCGGTTTTCCGTCCTTCTGTTGGGCGGTTTTTTTATTTTAAAGATATTACCGCCGGTTGGAAGAAAGAAGCCTTCTCTCTCGGGGAAAGTTAGGCGGCCGATAAAGCTCATAAAACCTCCCTCAGCCCCCCGAAGGGGTAGACTGGGAGGTGGCAATACCGGAGGGGTTTGCCCATCGTTTACCTATCGATAACAGTTCCCGAGCCATCTATAGGTAGTTGTCAGAGGGGCCACGGTTGGGGCTATTAGAAACTTAGAACCTCCCCCTCGGGAAAAGGTCGTGAAACGCCGGATGAGGGGCGCGAACTAAGAACACCTCATCAGTCGCCTATCGGCGACAGCTTCCCCTGTAGGGGAAGCCATAGAATGACATTAATGCAGCGACGCATGAACACAAATAACGGAGGAAACTATGGCAAAACAACTCGAAAAAGTGTACGACCCGAAAGAAGTGGAACAAAGACTTTACGATGAGTGGGAAAGCAAGGGCTATTTCCACGCGGAAGTCAATAATGATAAAAAGCCGTTCACCATCGTGATACCGCCGCCGAACATCACGGGGCAGCTTCACATGGGGCACGCGCTCGACAACATGATGCAGGACGCGATTATCCGCACCAAACGCATGCAGGGCTTTGAAGCGCTCTGGCTGCCGGGCACCGACCATGCGAGCATTGCGACAGAGGTCAAGATCGTGGATAAGCTCAAGGAGGAAGGCACCTCCAAAGAAGAGCTCGGGCGTGAGAAGTTTCTTGAGCGCGCGTGGGAATGGAAAAAGCAGTACGGCGGGCGCATTGTGCAGCAGCTGCGTAAGCTTGGCTCCTCGTGCGACTGGGAGCGCGAACGCTTCACAATGGACGAAGGCTGCAATCGTGCGGTCAACGAATTTTTCGTACGTCTTTATAACAAGGGCCTCATCTACAAGGGCGACCGCATCATCAACTGGTGCCCCGATTGCCGCACCGCACTTTCTGACGCGGAGGTGGAATACGCGGAGCATGATTCGCATCTCTGGCACTTCCGTTATCCGGCGGAAGACGGAGGCGAGGGCATCATCGTCGCGACCACTCGGCCCGAAACGATGCTCGGCGACACCGCCGTGGCCGTGAACCCCAAAGACGAACGGTATACACACCTGGTTGGCAAGAATGTGATACTGCCCATCATGAACCGGCCTATCCCCGTGGTGGCCGACGAATACGTGGATATGGAATTCGGCACGGGCGCCGTGAAGATCACGCCCGCGCACGACCCGAACGACTTTGAGGTGGCTGAGCGCCATAACCTGCCGATCATCCGTGTGCTAGACGACGGCGGTACGATCAATTCGTTCGGCGGCAAATATGAGGGCGTGTATAAAGATGACGCGAGAAAGCAGATCGTTGATGAGATGCGCGAACTCGGTCTGCTCGTCAAGATCGATGACCATAAGCACAACGTGGGCCACTGCTACCGCTGCGACGCGACGGTGGAACCGATTGTGTCCAAACAGTGGTTCGTGGCAATGAAAACGCTGGCCGAGCCCGCCATTGAGGCGGTGCGCTCGGGCGACATCAAGCTCGTGCCGCAAAGAAGCGAAGCCGTGTATTACAACTGGATGGAAAACATCCGCGATTGGTGCATTTCGCGCCAGCTTTGGTGGGGCCACCGCATTCCCGCGTGGACGTGCGCGGGCTGCGGCACGATGACGGTGGCGACGGAAGCGCCGGATACGTGCCCGAACTGCGGTTCAGCCAATCTGCAGCAGGATGAAGACGTGCTCGATACGTGGTTCAGCAGCGGCCTCTGGCCGTTCTCGACGCTCGGCTGGCCCGACAAAACGCCCGAGCTCGCGTATTTTTACCCGACCAGCGTGCTCGTGACGGGCTATGATATTCTGTTCTTCTGGGTCGCCCGTATGATCATGTCCGGCTTTGAGTGCATGGGAGAAAAGCCGTTTGACTATGTGAGCATTCACGGCCTCGTGCGCGACGCGCAGGGGCGCAAGATGAGCAAATCCTTAGGCAACGGGATTGACCCGCTTGAGGTGATCGATGAATACGGCGCGGACGCGCTGCGGTTCAGCCTCGCGGCGGGCGTGCGCGTGGGCGGAGACCTGCGTTTCTCGGCCGAGAAGGTATTGAGCGCGCGCAACTTTGCGAACAAGATTTGGAATGCGGCCCGTTTCGTGCTGATGAACACGGGCGATGAGATATTGCCGATTGACGAAGCACGTCTCGATATCGCGGACAAATGGATACTCTCGCGCCTGACGGAAATGGTGACGGATGTGACCGCGCTGATTGAGAAGTTTGAGCTCGGCATGGCGGCGCAGAAACTGCACGACTTTTTGTGGAGCGAATACTGCGACTGGTACATCGAGATGGCGAAGCCGCGCCTCAATTCTGAGGATGAAGCGGATAAGCAGACGGCTGTATCGGTGCTGAATACCGTGCTCGAAGCCACGCTCAAGTTGCTGCACCCGTTCATGCCGTTTATCACAGAGGAAATTTATCAGTCACTGCCCGGCACAACAGGCAGCATCATGGTCTCCGCATGGCCGGAGACCGGTAAAACGTATGCCGTGGAAGAAAAGGCCATGGCCAACGTGATGGAGCTGATTCGCGGTATCCGCAACATACGCGCTGAGATGAACGTGCCTGCGGGCAAACGCGCGGCGCTCAAAATACTCGCTTCGGGCGAAGCGCGTGCGGATTACGAAATGTGCGCCAAATACATCGAGCGCCTCGGCTTCGCGTCGGGCATTGAGTTCATTGCGGACAAATCGGGCGTGCCCGAAAACGCCGTATCGGTGATCGGTGTGGGCGCGGAAGCGTTTATGCCGCTTGGCGAGCTGATCGATATCGAGAAGGAAATCGCGCGGCTCAGCGCGGAGGAAGCCCGGCTGCAAAACGAAATCAAGCGGGCCGAAGGCAAGCTAGGTAACCCCGGCTTCACGGAAAAAGCGCCTGCCGCCGTGGTGCAGGAGGAGCGCGAGAAACTGAATAACTACCGCGACATGCTCGCCGCGGTGGCGCACAGGAAATCCGAACTGTCGAAATGATTTACGTGCATATCGCGGGCACCAACGGCAAAGGCTCGGTGTCCGAATACATGGCATGCATATT
>JAEZNC010000098.1 GCA_023441905.1 Bacillota bacterium
GGTGTATGCACACCTTCGCACCCGTATCGGCCGCAAGCTGAGCCACCGCACCGATATGGTCAAAGTGGCCGTGTGTCAGCAATATATGCGTCACCTCTGTAATGCCGTTGTCATCAAGGCGCTCCCTGATGCGCGCATAATCCGCGCCCGGGTCCACCACGAACGCTTTTTGAGACCCTTCTATATATACCACAAACGCGTTGGCCATCAGGTCGCCCACCGCGATTTGAATGACTTTCATGTGTTCCTCCTAGAATCGTCTCTTGCTGTCCAGCAAAATCGTCACCGGGCCGTCTCCGCTTGAATCCACCTTCATGTCCGCACCGAACTCGCCCGACGCCGTCTGCAGCCCCTCCGCCCGGAAATCTTCGATACACGCTTCATACAGTTTCTTTGCATGCGCCGCATTGGCCGCACCGCCGAAGTCGGGCCGGTTGCCCTTACGCGCATCGCCGAGCAGCGTAAACTGTGACACAACGAGCACACTCGCACCGATATCCTTCACGCTGAGCGACATTTTTCCGTTATCCGGGAAAATGCGCAGATTCACCGTTTTTCGCACGATATAGTCAAGGTCGGGTATTTCGTCGTCCTGCGCCACGCCGAGCAGCACAAGCAGCCCCTTACCGATTTCGCCCACGACCAAGCCATCCACTGTCACCCGCGCGCCGAGCACACGCTCCACCACCGCCACCATCAGCTATTTGTGAATGCGGTAAACGTCCCGCACACCCGCTATGCTTTTTAATGATTTCGTAATCGCGTCGAGCTGCGATGATTCGGAAATTTCAAAGCCGAACACCATATTGGCGACACGGTTTTTGCCCATGCGTGCGTTGACTGACGTGATGGAAAAGCCCATACTGAAAAGCTTGTTGCTCACTTCCGCAATCAGGCCCGTGCGGTCTTCCGCAGTCACCTGAATTTCCACGTTATAGCTCGATTTTTCGCCGGTCGACCAGCTCACTTCAATCATCCGGCCCGATTCAAAATCCTCCGTCGTGACGTTGGAGCAGTCGCTGCGGTGCACGGATACGCCGCGCCCGCGTGTGATGTACCCCACGATGCTGTCGCCCGGCACCGGATTGCAGCACTTGGCAAACCTCACGACCATATCGTCATACCCCTTGACGATAATACCACTTGATTCGCCCGTCCGCGCGCTGCGCGTCTGCGTCACAGGTTTTTCAAAGGCAGGCTTGTTTTCCCGGCGGTATTCCTCAATCAGCTTATGAAGGATCTGCCCTGTCGTGATACCGCCGTACCCGACTGCCGAATAGATATCCTCAGCGCTTTGCAGCGTGAACTTCTTGTATATATCCTTGAGCCATTCGGATTTGAACAGCGTTTTTAAATCATAACCGCGGCGGCGCGCTTCCTTTTCCAGCATATCGCGGCCTTTAACGATGTTCTCTTCTTTATATTCTTTCCTGAGCCAGTTCTTGATCTTGCTCTTGGCCTGAGAGGTCTTAACAATTTTCAGCCAGTCCCGCGAGGGGCCTTTGGACGCTGCAGACGTGATGATCTCCACGATATCGCCAGACTGCATCTTGTAGGTCAGCGGCACAATCTTGCCGTTGATCTTCGCACCTGTGCACTTGTTGCCGATTTCGCTGTGGATGCCATACGCAAAGTCAAGAGGCGTCGCCCCTTGCGTAAACTCTTTGACATCTCCTTTGGGCGTAAACACATACACTTTATCCGAAAAAAAGTCGATCTTGAGCGTTTCCATGAACTCACGCGAATCCTTGGTGTCCGTCTGCCATTCAAGCAATTCGCGCAGCCACACAAGCTTGTTGTCCATTTCGCTCTGGGACGTGCCTTCCTTGTAGTGCCAGTGCGCCGCGATGCCGTATTCCGCCGTAGAATGCATCTCCTTGGTGCGTATCTGCACCTCGAACGGTCGTCCGTCGCGCCCGAGCACCGTGGTATGGATCGACTGATACATGTTCTGTTTGGGCACCGCAATATAATCCTTAAACCGCCCCGGTATCGGCTTCCATACGGTATGCACCGTCCCGAGCACCGCATAACAGTCGCGCACGGTTTCCACCACAATACGCACGGCAATCAGATCGTACACTTCCTCAAACGCCTTGTGTTTCTTATGAATCTTCGTGTAGATACTGTAGATATGCTTAGGACGCCCTTCAATTTCGGCGTTCACCTTTATTTTCTTTAAATGCTGCTTGATCTCTTCAACCACGGCATTGATGTACTCACGGCGTTCCGCGCGTGTATCGGTGAGCTTGGCGGCAATTTCATAGTATGCTTTCTCATCGATATATTTTAAAGCCAGATCTTCGAGCTCCCATTTGATCGCGTTGATACCGAGACGGTGTGCGAGCGGTGCGAAAATCTCCAGCGTCTCCTTCGATTTTTCGAGGCGCTTTTCCTCGCTCTGGTATTTGAGCGTTCTCATGTTGTGCAGTCTGTCGGCCAGCTTCACAAGGATCACGCGGATATCATTCGCCATGGCCAGAAACATCTTTCTCAGATATTCCGCCTGATGCTCTTCCTTGGATGAGAAGCTCACCTTGCCGACCTTGGTCACACCGTCCACAATCTGAGCCGTTTCGGCGCCGAATTTCTCTTTGATCTCCTCCAGCGTCACATCGGTATCTTCCACAATATCGTGAAACAGCCCCGCCACCACTGTGGACATATCGAGCCCTAAGTCCACGAGTATGCCGGCCACTTCATATGGGTGCATAAAAAAAGGTTCGCCCGACAAACGCATCTGTCCTTGATGTGCATTCTCCGCAAACGCGTAAGCTTTTTCAAAAAAAACCTGATCCTCTTGTGAGTAGTTTTCTTTAACTTTTTCTATCAGCGATTTTTTGCTTCTGCTTTTATCATCCATTCAATAAGTCCTCAAAGTTTGCGAAACAGCGGCTCTGTCTGAGCTCTTTTCGCGGCTGCCCCTCATTTAATGCCAGTATTCTACCACTTTTGTCGACAGCGAGCAACTGAAGCTCGCTGAGCACGCGCATTGCGAAAGCGGCCGATTCCAACGGCAGCGACAGCTTGCGCGAAATATCAGCCACCGTGCGCGGCCTTTTGAGCATGGCCGCCAGCGCGCGGTAAACGCCGAGCAGTTTGTCACGATTAAGAAAAACGCCCGCAGCGTGGCTTCTATAGGCCGTTCGCATCGCTTCATCAAATAAAGCCGTATTCGAATTGGCTCCAACAGAGAGTACACGGGTATGCCCTGCCGCCATCCCGCAGGCGATGCAGTTATCGGGCGAAAACGACTTGTGGTCCCACAATATCAGCCGCCCCTGCTTCATGGCTTCCCGGACGGACGCCAAACTCAATACCCGTCTCAGCGCGGGAACCGTCCGCACGCTGACGCATAGCCCAAAGCGGCTTTTCGCAAGCGCCTCTTGAAGCGCGTTCGTAAACAAAGCTTCACTTTGCATCCCGGGGGTGCCAAACACAGAAACCTCATCCAAAAATCCTTTTGCAAAGCTCTCGGCATTGGCTTCCAGAAAGCTGCGAATCAGCGCATCGTCCTGATAATAAACGATATCGCGCACAATCAGCTGCGGCCGGTTTGTCATGCTGTCGATACCCGGCTCACACAGAAAATCGGCACGTCCCGGTCTGAGCGCATGCGTATCCTTATAATAAAACGCCACAGCGTCTATCTTTCTTTTGTTCTGCCCAATAACGAGCTTTAAATGCGGCTGCTCATTTTTGCCGACAAAGCGCGATGAGAGAACATATCCGCCCAACACCGCCACGGCGGGCTTTTCGTTATTCTGCCCGAAAGGTTCAAGGCGTTTGATATCCTCCACCAATTCGCGCGTTATCTCCCCGGCATGCAGCGCCATATCGTACAGCTTCATCCGCACAAAGGCTCTGTCGTCATAATGTGCGCGAATATAATCGCACACATCACGCCGCAGACCTTCCAAAACCTTAGGCGCTATGGTGAGCCCGGCTGCCTGAGAATGGCCGCCGAATTTTATGTATCTGTCAGCGAAAACGCTGAGCACATCGTAAATGTTGATGCTCTCGATGCTGCGTGCCGAACCCACAAGATTATCTTCGCCGCCGAACAGTACGCAGGGCCGCGTGTATTTTTCCGCAATCTTGGCCGCGGCAATACCGATGACGCCTGCGTTCCAGCCGCTTTGAGCCAGCAGTATCGCCGGATCGCTGTGATAACCGTTTTCGTCAATCATCGCTTCCGCATCGGCCAGAATGTCTTCAACGTCTTTTTTTCTCGCGTCGTTGAGCTCACAGAGACGTTGGGCGCTCAAGCTCAGCGCGGCACCGGGCTTTGTGCTCCTCAGTATTTCGATCGCCGCTTCGGCCGTATCCATGCGCCCTGCCGCGTTGATACGCGGGCCAAGGCCAAAGCTGATATTGAAGGACGAAGCCTCCTCGAGGTTGATGCCCGCAGCCTGCGCGAGCGCCGCAACACCGGCGGATGGGCTTTTGCGCATCTTATCGAGCCCCATATAGGCAATCACGCGGTTCTCTCCAAGCAGTGGCACAATATCCGTGATGGTGCCGATTGCGATGAGGTCGATATAGCGCATCGCCTCGGCCAGCGATGACAGCGCGTGAATCAGCTTAAACGCCACACCGCACCCCGCGAGGTTTAAGTCGGGATAAATATTATCCGCTCGTTTCGCGTTGATGATATAAGGCGTATCCGGCAGAATATCGCCGCATTCATGATGATCGGTAATCACGACATCCATGCCGAGGCTGCGCGCAAGGCGTGTTTCCTCCACATTTGTGATGCCGCAGTCCACGGTGATGATCAGTGAACAGCCGTCACCCGCCATTTGCTCCACCACCGCCGTGTTGAGGCCATAGCCCTCTTTATGGCGGTTGGGCGTTAAGATGTTGACGATGGCACCGGCACTTTTTAAATGCAAATAGAGTGCGCAGCCGCCTGTGGTGCCGTCCGCGTCATAATCGCAGAATACCGTGATCTTCTCGCCCGTTTCAACCGCGTTTTTAATTCTGCGAACGGCTTCTTCCATATCCGGCAGCAGCAGCGGATCGTGAAACTGTTCCGGACCCGGATGCAAAAAGCGTTTGGCAGCGGCAGGCGTATCGATGCCTCGGCGGCACAGCAAGGCCGCAACCGGCTCGCATAAGCCTGTCGCCGCCTGAACGGCCGCTATCTTTTCACGTGTGCCTTCGACAAGTGCCGGGCGCTCAAAAAAACTCTGCAATGTGGTTTCCTGTCCTCATGATCCCTTAATACTGAAAAGCCTCTCCCTTTGTCAAGGAAAGGCTATTAATCTGTTTTATACAGCTTACGCCTTGGCCTTTGCTTTGGCTTTAGACTTGGCACTTTTATTAATCCTGCCTTTGTTAACGCATCTACAAGGCCAACCCATATCAAAGCGGCGATGACTATAGAAGGGGCGAAGCCCGAAATCAGACCAATGACAGGAGATAGTGAAAACTTTCTATCGATGTCACACCGATGATATCCACGGCCAATGCCATGTAATAAACATTAATGTTCTGGCATGGTTTCCCTAATACTATAATCCGCCATCATGAGTCTTGCCACGGATATAAGGCTGCATTATTTGTAGTTCTCACGGATACGGTCGAAAACGATGATATTATCGTTGATGGACTGCCCGACATCGTTTTCTCATATCTTAACCGTTTCCTCCTTGATTTGGATGAACTGCTGTCAGAGCCTTTGCGCTTGTTCCAAGAGGATGGCGAAGACGCTAACTGCATAGAAACAAGCTGTTTTAATCCTGCCGTTCAGGCAAAAACTTGACAAAAAAACTTATTTCATTATATACGTGAGTAAAATAATAGTCAACGAACAAGTCTGAGATAACCCGCTGGTATAAAAAATGTGTTGTATACAAATCTCGCGAAGTATCAACCATCCGGACAAAAAAAGAATCCGGTAAGATTCTCCCGGATTCCTTAAAAAAGTATGTGATCTTTTGCTGGTTTGGTTAGATACGGGCAACGCCGGAATCACGCGCCGCTTTGGCCACGGCTTCCGCCACCGCGGGGCCCACGCGCGGGTCAAACGGTGCCGGTATAATGTATTCGGGCTTGAGCTCGTCTTCTGTCACAAGGCTGGCGATTGCG
>JAEZNC010000122.1 GCA_023441905.1 Bacillota bacterium
ACGCGGAGGTCATCACTGTCGCGCTGTCGCTGTTTCATGCGCTGGGCATCAACGGCCTTGCGCTCAATATCAACAGCATCGGCTGCAAACAGTGCCGCCCGGCATACAATGCGGCATTACGCGAATACTTAAAGCAAAGGGAGCAGGAGCTTTGCCGCAACTGCCGTGAACGCATGGTCACGAATCCGCTGCGCACGCTCGACTGCAAGGAAGAATCGTGCAAAGAGATCGTCCGAAACGCGCCGGTGATGCTCGATTGCCTTTGCGACGATTGTGCCGCGCACTTCGAAGGGCTGAAAAAACGGCTCGAAGCGGCGGGTATAGAATACAGCGTGAATCCGCTCATCGTGCGTGGGCTCGATTATTATACGAAAACGGTTTTTGAAATTATATCCACGGATATCGGGGCGCAGGGCACCGTGTGCGGCGGCGGACGCTACGACGGACTGGTCGAAGAACTCGGCGGGCCGTCCATGCCGGGCATCGGTTTTGGCCTCGGAATCGAGCGGCTGCTGCTCGTGCTCGAATCGCTTGGTATCGCATTGCCGCAGCCGAAACTATGTGATGTGTACGTTTGTACGCTCGGCGAAGCGGCCGCGGTGCAAGGCTTTTGCGTCACCAAGCGCCTGCGCGATGCGGGTATCAAGGCCGAGTGCGACCATATGGCACGCAGTTTAAAGGCGCAGCTAAAATATGCGGGCAAGCTTGGGGCGAAATTCGTGGCCATCATCGGCGACGACGAGCTCGAAAAGGGCGTCTGTGTGCTGCGTGATATGAATAAAAGCGAGGAAAATACGGTTCCGCTCACGGAACTGAATCAAATTATAAAGGCAGGATTATCATGAGCGAATTTTTGCAGGGGTGGAAACGGACAGATTACTGCACGAACTTCTCGGTGGACGACGTCGGTAAAGACGTGACACTGATGGGCTGGGTGCAGACACGGTGCGATTTCGGCGCGTTAATATTTGTGGACCTGAGAGACAGGACAGGCATCATGCAGGTGGTGTTTGACGAATCGGTGCTTGAAGGCGATTTTTCACGCGTGAGCGGCCTTCGCAGCGAGTTCGTGATTGCGGTGAAGGGCCCGATCGTTCGCCGCGATGAGGAAACGGTCAACGAAAAGCTGCCGACCGGCTATATCGAAGTCAAAGCCAGAGAATTAAAGGTGCTAAGCCGCGCCCAGACGCCGCCGTTTGAAATTGAAGACGATACGGCTGTGCGCGAGGAGCTGCGCCTCAAATACCGCTATCTCGATTTAAGACGCCCGACGATGCAGAAGAATCTGCTGATGCGCAGCCAAATCGCGTTTGCCGCGCGTGAGTATTTGATCGAAAACGGTTTTCTCGATATTGAGACACCGATGCTGACCAAGAGCACGCCCGAGGGCGCGCGCGATTATCTCGTGCCATCACGCATTCATCAGGGCACCTTTTACGCGCTGCCGCAGTCGCCGCAAACGTTGAAGCAGATCCTCATGATATCCGGTTTCGACCGCTACTTCCAGATCGTCAAATGCTTCCGCGATGAGGACCTGCGTGCGGACCGTCAGCCCGAGTTCACGCAGATAGACCTTGAGATGTCGTTCGTGGATGTGGATGATATTATCGCGATGAACGAAGGGCTTATCGCGCATGTGTTCAAAAAAACGATGAACATCGATATCCAGCTGCCGCTTAAGCGCCTGCCGTACAAAGAGGCGATGGACCGTTACGGTTCCGACAAGCCGGACACACGCTTTGGCCTCGAACTGATCAACGTCAGCGATATCGTGAAAGACAGCGGTTTTCAGGTATTCTCCTCCGTCGTGAAAAACGGCGGCAGCGTCCGTGCGATTAATGTCAAAGGCGCGGTGGAGAAGTTCGCCCGCCGCGAGATCGACGCGCTTGTGGATTTTGTGAAGATTTACGGCGCGAAGGGCATGGCGTGGATTTCGATGAAGGAAGACGGCATGCAGTCGCCCATTACGAAGTTCTTCACAGATGAGGAGATGAGCACGCTGCTTACGCGCCTTGACGCGCAAACGGGCGATATCATATTCTTCGTCGGCGATAAAGACAAGGTTGTATACGATTCTCTCGGTAATCTGCGCTTAAAGCTTGCTGAAAAGCTGGAGCTCATTGACGAGAGCGTCTTTGATTTGCTCTGGGTGGTGGATTTCCCGCAGTTTGAATACAGCGAGGAAGAAAAACGCTATATGGCGATGCACCATCCGTTCACATGCCCAAAGGATGAGGATGTGGATAAGCTCGAAAGCGACCCGGGAAGCGTTTATGCCAAGGCGTACGACATCGTGCTCAACGGCAACGAGATCGGCGGCGGCAGCATCCGTATTCATACCACGGAGCTGCAGGAGAGAATGCTGAAAGCTCTTGGGCACTCCAAGGAAGCCGCGTGGGAAAACTTCGGATTTCTGCTCGAAGCGCTCAAGTTCGGTGCGCCGCCGCACGGCGGGCTCGCCTTCGGCCTCGACCGGCTGGCGATGCTGCTGCTCGGCTGCACATCCATACGTGACGTCATCGCGTTCCCCAAGGTGCAGAATGCCTCGTGTCTGATGACAAACGCGCCGGCGCGTGTGGAACCCAAACAGATCAGAGAACTTGGCATTAAGATAACGGAATAAAAAAATGGACAATTTAACGGAATATGGACAGGTTGTGGATATTCAGGGCGGCGTTGCGCATGTGAAATTCATGCGCACGTCGGCCTGCGGCAAATGCCACGCATGCGGCATGCTTTCCACGCAAAATGAAATTGTTGTTCAGGTTGATAACGATGCGAACGCGGCAGTGGGTGACTTTGTGGCGGTCAGCATCCGCATGAAAAAAGCCATGCGCGCCTCAGTTCTCGCTTATGT
>JAEZNC010000225.1 GCA_023441905.1 Bacillota bacterium
CATATGGCCCTTTGTACATCGCGGACGCCTGCTTGCCCGCCGGAACTGTGCCGGGTTTCACATCGCCTTTGGCCGGATACGCCTTTGACACGGGGAACCCCATTTCAACATCGAGGTTATCCATGTCCATGTTAAAGTACGCGGTGTACGGCGCTTCTTTGGGCTGCTCGCCAAGCTCCTGCATGTATGCGGCAATGGCCCCGTACGCTTTGCCGATTTCCTGCGGCAGGTTATTCACCGATGTGATGGAGCGAATGGCCAGCACGGGCTGCTCCGCGGCATCAATGATTTGAAACTGTTCGTTCATTGTGTTGCCTCCTCAGATTTTTTCCTGATTGTAGCACAATGAACCTGACAGCTATATGTCATGTTCGCTCGAATATTTTTTATACATTTCCAAGGCGATGTCTTTGAGCAGATCGCGGATACGCGGCGGCGATACCACCTCAACCTGGTTTCCGAAGCTGAGCAGAAAGCCGACCGTCTGGTAGTTGTCCGGCATTGTGGCCTGTGCCATCAGCCGCCCGTCTTCGGTTTTCTCAAGGTCCCACCACTCCGCGATGATATCTTCCATCTGCTGCGTAAAAAGCAGCTTTAAGCTCACCATGCCGCTGTCGTGCTGCCATTGCGCCTGCTGGGCCGCCTGCTCAACGGGCACCTCACGCGGGGTAAACTTTTCGCCGCCGAGCGCGAGCTCTTTGATGCGCGCCACCTTGAAATAGCGAAAGCTTTGCCGCAGCGAGCACCACGCGTAAAGGTACCATTTTTGGCTTTTCAGCATCAGCGAATACGGCTCGGCGGTGCGCGCCGTTTTGCTGCCCTGGGAATCGGTATAGGTGAAGGTCAGCGTTTTCGAGGTTTCAATCGCTTCGCGGATCAGCGCGAGCTTTGTTTTGGCGGCGTCGTCCTCGTGCCATGGGCTAAGGTCTATCACGAACTGGCGCATCTTCGTATCGAGGCTGCTTAATTGCGCGGTGTTGAGCGTGTTCTTGAGCTTTTCCATCAGCACCTCGCGGCTGCTGCCGCTGATGGTACCCTCAAGGCCCTTGAGCGCGGAGAGTACGGCGGCCATTTCGTCGCTATTGAGCACGCTTTTGTCAATCCGGTAGCCGGGGGAAATGCCGATGCCGCCGCCGCTGCCCTGATAGGTGACGATAGGGATGCCCGCGAGGTTAATCGCGTCCACATCGCGCAGTATGGTGCGCACCGAGACATCGAACTTTTCCGCGAGCTCTTTGGCTGAGACGCGTTCGCGCCGAAGCAGCATGACGATGATGGCAACGAGCCTGTCCGTCTTCACAGCGCCGCCGCCTTGGTGGTAATGAGCATGACAAAACCTCCGAATTCTGATGCGATTATTATACTGTAATAATTAGGGTGTGACCATGTTGATTTATAAAATAAATGCAAAACAGCCTATTGCGCGGGAGAAAAAAATACGTTATAATACGGTTCTGGATATGGGGCATTGGCTCAGCTGGTAGAGCGTTGCGTTCGCAATGCAGAGGTCAGCGGTTCGATCCCGCTATGCTCCACCAAAATTAAGAAGCATCCAAACAGGGTGCTTCTTTCTTTTTGACAGATTGTAGCCCGCTGTCTACAAAATAAAATACCATGACGTGTTATATTTCGTACGATTATCTAACGTGAGTATTGCGTTTGGATTTTCTAATCTTCATTTGATTGAGGTCGGATGCTGGTCGGTCTTTTTACGCATATACGCATAGATGCCATCACATTGATATAAAGCTCAAAACCTTTTTCTATGTTTATATATTAGAGATCCGTCTTATGTTTAAAACCCGCATCCTTTCGTCGGTCAGCATTTCACAATAAAAAAAGCAGAAGCCGCTTAGACCTCTGCTTGGATTACTGGAAAACGATTTCTGTTTGGGATTAACTATAATTACTGAAATCGAACTTGCTGACACCGCCGTCTGCGTAAACTTCAATGTCCAAGTAAGAGCCATTATCATTTGTGTATGACAGAACCTTGTATCCCTGTTCTGCTTCATAAATTTCAGATGGCTTCCCGTATGCCGCGATAACCTGCTCCTCGGTGCTACCCCATGTAATGCCCTTGGCCTGTTGCATGCTGGGATATGATGCGACAAGATCAAAACCATAACGGATATTGCAGCCTATCGACCATATGCTGCATTCCGTAATGTCTGCCGCAGCGTCTCCGGAATTGATGAAGCCAACACTAACGTCCAATTTTTCGTCGTAATTGGTGTTTGTAAGCTTTATCGTGGAATATGTTTTGTCTCCCTTGTTCATAATATATCCGTTTTCATAGCCGTAGTCGGCCAGATTAAACGTCCAGCCAGCTTCAGCCACCGTGCTGTAGGCAAAGGGAGCCGTATAGACAACGCCGTCAAACATGATCTGTCCGTCCCACCAGTTTTCAGATATTGCGCCTGTGTCAACAACCGGTTGGGCAACGCTCGGCTCAGGCGTTTCGGTCGGTTCTTCCGATTCTTCGGGTTCAGTTTGCTCTGGTGTTTCGGTCGCACTTTGCTCTTCAACAGAAACGGACGCAAGGCTGGTTTCAGAAGCCGCAGGCTTTACTCCGCAGCCGATGAGCATAATTGTGCCTATGAGTACCATCGTTACAACAGCCATAAGTTTTTTCCAATGCATGCTATTAACTCGCTTTCGTATAATGATATGGTATCAATGTCGAAAAACGACAAGAGAGACTATAGGTGACATATCGACAAAGCGTTATTAAGTATATAGTTATTATATAATTATGTCAAATAAAAGTAGAAATATATCCTAAAATTCTCCTAAAATGAAGATTGAATAGGGGGAAGAAAATGCGTTATAACACGAATCTGTGAAAAAGAATATGAGACATTGGCTCAGCTGGTAGAGCGCTGCGTTCGCAATGCAGAGGTCAGCGGTTCGATCCCGCTATGCTCCACCAAAGGCACTGAAGTGATTCGGTGCTTTTTCCTGTTTTGTTGAAGTCGATAAGAATGCGCAAACACAACATCAGCAAAACTGTCCGATGTTTTTTCAAAGTGCCATAAAACTATCGAATGACTATCCCTATTTCCCTAGAAAGTCCAGCACCCCATACACGAGAAACACAGGCCATACAATGGCCTTCAAAAACCCCAGCACGCCCATCCCAAACGTCGTCGCGACGGAAATATAGTAAATCGCCGCGCCGATAAACCCCAGCCCATAAACCGCGCCGGACGGTGCATAGCCATTGCCCGGTTTTTTTGTGCAATCATGCCCCTCTTTCATTGAATCAAACCCTCCCATTATGTTTTGGCTTCATAATAATCTATGTGCAATTCATCATCAAAATTCGGCAGCTTGCGGCGTTTGCGATTCTAAAGCTTTACAAACATCAATATTTTGGGTATGATATCAGAGTTGTAAACGTGTATTATTGAGTGGATTTGATGATTAATCAAGCGGAAATCTCATTGGATATGAGTTTTCTGCTTTTTGTTTGCCTTAAAATCTGCCTGCGGCACTGATAATACGAGTAAAGGTAAATCGACATACTAAAAAACGAAGAAGGTCTTAGGAGAGAAACATGATACAAAAATTCAACGAATTAAATCTGTCTAATGAAGTTCAAAGAGCGGTGAAGGAGATGGGCTTCGAAGAAGCAACACCCATACAATCGCAAACGATTCCTGCGATTATGCAAGGCAAGGATATTATCGGCCAAGCCCAAACGGGCACAGGGAAAACCTGTGCGTTTGCAATTCCCGCTGTGGAGATGCTCGAAGATAACGACAACGTGCAGATGCTTGTGCTATGCCCCACGCGGGAGCTGGCCATCCAAATTGCCATAGAATTTCAAAACGTTGCAAAATATAAAGAGAGAGTCAGGATATTGCCGATATACGGCGGCCAGTCGATTGACCGGCAGATCAGCGCGCTGAAAAAACGTCCGCAAATCATTATCGGCACACCCGGCCGAGTGATGGATCACATGCGCCGGTCAACGCTTAAACTCAAAAACTTAAAAATGGTGATATTGGATGAAGCGGATGAAATGCTGAGCATGGGCTTTCAGGAGGATTTGGATGTGATACTGCAAAAGACGCCTGAAGAAAAGCAAACCGTGCTGTTTTCCGCAACCATGTCAAAGAACATTTTAGCCATCACAAAAAAGTATCAAAAAGACCCTGAGCATATTAAAGTTTTGCATAAAGAGCTCACGGTGCCCGGCATAGACCAATACTATATCGAAGTCCGTGAGCCATTTAAGTTGGAAATACTATCGCGCGTGATTGACGGCAACGATTACCGTATTTCACTGGTGTTCTGTAACACAAAAAAGCGTGTGGATGAGGTGTCCATGAGCCTGCAGACGAGGGGGTACACAGCAGAGGCCCTGCATGGCGACATGCGCCAAAATGAAAGGGATGCCGTCATGTCAAAGTTCAGAAACGGCGATATCAATATTTTGGTCGCAACGGATGTGGCTGCGCGCGGTGTTGACGTTGAAAATATTGAGGCGGTGTTTAATTATGATATACCCAATGATGAAGAGTATTATGTTCACCGTATCGGAAGAACCGGCAGAGCAGGAAGGATGGGTGTCGCCTATACCTTTGTCAGCGGCAGGGAACTATTTAAATTAAAGGATATACAACGGTTCACTAAGAAAAAAATTAAATTGTATGAACCTCCCACACTGTTTGATATAGAAGAAAGCAGAATGGGCCGTCTGCTAAAAAAAGTTGTGGATACGATTGAAGACAATAAGTATTCTCAGTATGCCACTTATATTGAGCATATTGCAGAAGAAATTAATAGTAATGACAGCTATGAAATGAATTTAACCACGCTTGATATCGCAGCGGCTTTACTAAAAATGGCTTCCAAGCAAACTGCTGAGAAAAAGCCGATGATTATTCAAAAGCAAGGCAAAGATCAAAAACAGCCATACATGCACTACCGAAAGAGAAGATGAATGTTGTAAAATTTTATTGGATTTACAAAAAAGCATTTTTCGCATATAATAGTAGTAACATATGTTCTGAGTTTTTAAGAAATCAAGCGGAAATCTCATTGAATATGAGTTTTCGCTTTTTTATTTATATCAGATGAAAGGAAACTGTAATCATGCAAAAGAGTGTGAAAAGCAGGGGAAAGTACTTTGTTCGGGTGATGCTGAGCAGCGGCACACGATTGAGCCCGATGGGTAATGAGGAACTGGCTGTGTTTTGCCAATGCGGCAGCGAAGAGCCGTCCGTGATCGATGTGGATCAGCGCGGGCTCCTTCGGTGGGTCAACGAAAACCCGGCATGCAAAAGGAACCAAAGCAATGAACAATATAGGATTTCCAAGCATGAGGACGCGATGTCGGTTATTTTTCTGTCGGATCGTGAAATTGAAGCCTGCCGCTGCGCTAACAGAATTTTCGTGTGCTAGCAGCTGCATGCAAATGCATGAACGATAACACTTGACATGGGGCCTTAATCTTGGTATGATGAAGTGTATTCTAAATGTACCGATTGAGTTCACATGTTGTGTAAACCATTGTTTCATTTAATGGCTTACACAACATGTGTTTTTATTTTGTACGGGATATAATTAAAAAGAGGAGGTACCAATAATGTTTAGTGGTACAGTCAAATGGTTCAACGCGGATAAAGGTTTTGGTTTTATTTCAAAAGACGACGGCGGAGAGGATTTCTTTGTGCACTTCTCGGCAATCATGACACAGGGCTTTAAATCCCTCAATGAAGGCCAGAGAGTCACCTTTGATACAGAAGCAGATCCGAAAAACAGAAACAGGCTCAGAGCCGTGAATGTTTTTATGGCATAGTTCGCAAAACCAGAGTGGCCGGCCTGCTGTTAGCAGACCGGCCATTTTTTTGTGCTGACCCATTGCATGAAAAAAGCCTTCACCACGAGGGGAAGGCGGTACGCAGCACCGGATTAGGTGCTAAACAGCATCGATTCAAAACGAACATCTCATCGGTCGCCTGAAAGAGAAGCCTCGCGTGGCTTCCTTCATGCTTCCAGCGTTTTTAGGTTTTCCGTCAGCGCGCGATCCACGCTGAAATAATACGCGTCTTCGCCGATGAGCTCCGTCACACCGGCAAGATCAAGCCTGCTGCGAACCTCCCGGCGCAGCCCGCAGATGATCACACTGACATGTTCCGCCACGCATTCTTTAATCACGTCAAGCATCACCTCGGCACCGGTGGAGTCGATCGCCGACACCCCGCGCATCGAGAATATGATTTTCTGCGAGCTTTTGATATCCGCGCGCACCTGCTCAAAAAGCTTTTCTGCGTTTCCGAAAAAGAGCGGGCCCGTCATATAAATCACGGTGGTGCCCGCATGCGCTTGTTCAACATTTTGCGGGCAGTTGTGCAGCAGTTCATTTTTGACCTGAGATGAAGCCACTTCGAGCCGCGATGAGATCACCACAAAAACGAACGCGGAGACAATGAGACCAATGATGATGGCAATCGTTAAATCAAACGTCACTGTGGCAACAAGCGTGATCAGATACTTGATGATCGCGCCCCGGTTGCGTTTTGCAAACATATGTTTTATCGCGGGCCATTCGTTCATCCGCCAGGCCGTTACCATCAGCACGCCCGCCAAAGCGGCATACGGGATTTTGGCCATGATGCCGCCCAGCAAAAACATCGACGCCAGCAGCATGAGGGCGTGAACAATGCCTGTTAACCGGGTCTCGCTTCCGGATTTAATCGCCACGCTCGTGCGGGCAATCGCCGCTGTGGCCGGTATACCGCCGAAAAAGGGGATGATGATGTTGCCGATGCCCTGGGCAACGAGTTCCTGATCGGCGTCAAATGTGGCATTTGGTTTCATTCTTAAGGCGCTGGTGCCGCAAAGCAGGCTTTCCACCATGCCGAGTGCCGCAATCGATATGGCAGGGGATATCAATAAAGGCAGATCATTGAGCTGAATTGATGCGGCATCAAACCGGACATCCGGCAGCAGCGTGGAGGGAATGGCACCGATTGTGTCGGCAGAAAAGTGAAACAGTGAACTGATCAACGTTGCGGCCACGATGCCCACCAGCGACGATGGGACCACCGCCCCAAGCTTTTTGGGCCACAGCAGCATCACGCCGACGACGATGGCACCGATCAAAACCGGCTGCCAAGAGATATGGAACCCGAGCTCGCCGTAAGACAGCAGCTTTTGAATGGCGGTTTCGCCGGTTGAAGCGGTTCCGAAGAAATGATCGATTTGGCCAAGAGCGATGATTAACGCGATGCCCGATGTGAAACCTGTTATCACGGGGCGCGGTATCACCGAGACAAACTTGCCAAGCTTAAACAGGCCTGCGAGCAGCATTATGATGCCCGCCATGATGCTGACAACAAACACGCCCTGCAGCGTATATTTGGATACGATAGGGATCAGCACCGCGGCCATAGCACCGGTGGGGCCCGAAATCTGATAGGACGCACCGGACAGCATGCTGATGACAATGCCGGCAATAACGGCTGTAATCAAGCCGGAGGCCGCATCGGCACCGCTGCTGACGCCAAAAGCCAGAGCCAGAGGCAATGCCACTGCCGCAGCTGTGAGGCCTGCCATAATATCCTTTGTGAAACGCTTGGAATTATATCCTTGAAATTCTGATTTTAATATGTGACGGTATCGACTAAACAAAATCATTCCTACTTTGTGTGCAAAATACGCGCAATTCTATAACAGAATCTATCGTTTGTCAATAATTCTTGCCGACTTGAGGCAAAAAATATTGTCTCAAGTATGGGTGTGCCGTGGTTGTGCTATTGCCGCTGTAAAATAAATGGTATAATAGAAAAAACATCTCTCGGAGCGGTTATGAACCTAAACGATATATTGCCCATTATTGTGCCGGCCTTGCTGCTGCAGCTGTTCATAGAAGCCTACTACATCAGGCATTGCTGGGAGAACCCGA
>JAEZNC010000012.1 GCA_023441905.1 Bacillota bacterium
TTTCTTTTTTATCGGGTCCTTCTATCATCACGCGGACGAGCGGCTCTGTGCCCGAAGGACGGATCAGCACACGGCCGTTTCCTTCAAAAAGCTTCTCGAGCGCCTCGATCCGCTTTTTCACCTGCTCGTCTTCCATGATATGCTCTTTCAACTCATCTTTCACAGTCGCGTTCACAAGCACCTGTGGCAGTATGGTTACCGTGTCCGCCAGCTTGGAAAGCGGCTTGCCGCTGCGCATCATGATGGACGCCAGCTGTATGCCGGTCAGTATTCCATCGCCCGTCGAGTTATGGTCGAGGAATATGATATGGCCGGACTGCTCGCCGCCGAGCGCGTACCCGCTTTTCTGCATCTCTTCCAGCACGTATCTGTCGCCCACGCGCGTTTTCACCGTTTTGATGCCGGCTTTCTTCATCGCGATGTCGAGCCCCAGATTGCTCATCACGGTGCAGACCAGCGTATCTGCTTTAAGCAGGCCGCGCTGTTTCAAATCGACCGCGCAGACCGCCATGATCTGATCGCCATCCACGATCACGCCGTGTTCGTCCACGGCAATGAGCCTGTCGGCGTCGCCGTCAAATGCAAGGCCCATGTCGGCCCCGAGCTCCGCCACGAGCTGCGTGAGCTTTGCCGGATGCGTCGACCCGCAGTTGTCGTTGATGTTGATGCCGTCCGGCGTGTTGTAATACGGAACAACATTGGCACCAAGCTCGCTGAATGCCCGCGGGGCCACTGCCGATGCCGCGCCGTGCGCGCAATCCAGCACAATCTTCAGCCCGCGGAGATTCGTTTCCGTGGAACCGATCAGAAACTCCTTATATTCCGTGACGGCGTTCACCGCCTTCACGCGACGGCCTACGTTGATGCCCGTTTTGAGCGGTATCTCTTCGCTGCCGTTTAATATAATGTCTTCAATGCGGTCTTCCACCTCGTCCGGCAGCTTCTTGCCCTGCGAATCGAAGAACTTGATGCCGTTGTATTCGGCCGCGTTATGAGAGGCCGATATCACAATGCCCGCGTCCGCGTCGTAGTTGCGCGTGAGAAACGCGACGCCCGAAGTCGGGATGACCCCCGCCACAAGCGCTTCCGCACCCACCGAGCAAATGCCCGCCACAAGCGCCGCTTCGAGCATTTCGCCCGAAATCCGCGTATCGCGGCCAATCAGTATGCGCGCTTTGTGCACTTCGCTTGTCAGCACCGATGCCCCGGCCTGCCCGAGCTTAAACGCGAGCTCACATGTGAGCTTTTCGTTTGCGATGCCTCTGACTCCGTCCGTTCCAAACAATCTCGCCATAGTTCCTCCGTATCCGGACCTTTTGTATTATAGTCCGTGTTATACCAATGTGCAAATTGGTATAGTCCTATTTGTGTTCCCTTAAATAACTGAGCGCCGAGTAAACCGCAACCGCGCCGTCCGCCGCCGCCGTCACCACTTGACGCAGCGGTTTTGCCACAATATCACCCGCCGCAAAAACCCCGGGCAGACTTGTGTGCATGGCCTCGTCCGTGATGATATAGCCAAAATCATCAGTATTGACAAGCTCCCGCACGTCGTCGCTGTGCGGCACAATGCCGATCGCCACAAACACACCGGAGACAGCGAGAGACCTAAGTTCCTGTGTTTTGTTGTTGCGAACGCGCACGCCCGTGACAAACGCGTCCCCTTCAATCGCGTCCACCTCGCAGTTCCAAACGAACTCGATTCTTTCGTTTTGCAGTGCGGCGCGCTGCAGCACCTTTTGCGCGCGCAGTTCATCCCGGCGGTGCACCACGTACACATGGCTTGCGAAATTCGCAAGATAAAGCGCGTCCTCAATGGCGGTATCGCCGCCGCCGATGACGGCCACCTGCTTTTGCTTGAAAAACGCGCCGTCGCATGTCGCGCAGTACGACACGCCCGACCCCGAGAGCCGCCTTTCGCTTTGCAGCCCGAGCGTTTTATACGAAGCGCCCATCGCGAGAATCACCGATTTCGCGCTGAATATCCTATCCGCCGTGATCACCTTTTTCTCGTCGCCCTCAAGGTCGTAGCCCGTCACCTCGGCCGTTTCTATCACGGCTCCGTGACGCTCCGCCTGTTCCTTGAATTTAAAGCTCAGATCGAGGCCTTCAATACCGTCGGGAAACCCCGGATAGTTTTCCACCATCAGCGTCCGTGTGATCTGCCCGCCCGCAAAAACCCTCTCCAATATCAGCGCCGACAGCCCCGCGCGTCCGGCATAAAGGCCTGCCGTCAGGCCGGCCGGGCCCGCGCCGACGATGATCACATCATACATGCTGTTCCTCCCGCATTGAAACGTATCCGCAAACCCGGATTGTCAAAACAAGCCGGACCACCAGGGAACCGGCCTGCTTTTATTCAGCTTTACCTATTTTATCAGTGAATGTACCGCAATACAAGGAATTCTTGTCAACACCTTAGGTGTATTGTCAATCCCTTGCTTCCTCTCCCGCGCTGATCAACGAGCCGAGAATTTTAAGCCCTTCCTTGAGCTGTGTATCCTCAGTCGCATCTGCTTTAAGCTCCACAATATCGTCCGGATACACGCCGTTGCCGTCAATGCTGCGCCCTTTGGGCGTAAAATACTCAGACGATGTGATTTTCAGCCCGCCGCCCGTCGATTCGATCGGAATCACAATCTGCACGACGCCTTTGCCGTATGTGCGCGTGCCGATCACCTCGCCCCAGTCATAATCCTGTATGGCACCCGCAAAGATTTCAGAGGCCGACGCCGTATTTTGGTTCACAAGCAGCACCATCGGAATCTTTGTGCAGTCCGCGTCGCTCGTTTTGGTGTCGCGGTTACCGTATTTGTCCTCGGTGTATACAATCGTCCCCTCGGGCAGCAGCCTATCGAGCATGCTCACCACGGTAGAGAGATATCCGCCCGGGTTGTTGCGCAGATCGAAAACGATGCCCTTTGCGCCCTGTGCTTCGAAATAATCCATGCCTTCATTGAATAAGGCTTCGCAGTTGCCGCTGAACTGCTTAATCTGCATATAGCCGATGCCGCCCTCCAGCATTTTATAAGCCACCATATCGAGCTCAACCGATTTGCGCGTCATGGTAAATTCAAGCACGTCGTCGCCGCGTTTGACGCCGATGGTGATCGGTGTGCCGTCGTCGCCGATGCATTTCACGCGGATCTCCTGAAGCGTGTTCTTCGTCACATCTTCCCCGTTAATCGACACGATCAAATCGCCGACCTCAATGCCCGCTTCCTTGGCCGCGGAGTCATCCAAAAAATACGAGACCACAGCGAGACCGGTTACATCATCGATGCCGATGCCCATACCGACTCCATAATACTCGCCGGACGAATTCTGTTGAAACGATTTGAACTCCTCGGGCGTATAGTAAACGCTGTATGGGTCTCCGAGCGACGCCACCATGGCCTTGAGGCCTGCATACTGAACCTCCGTCATATCAAAATCGCGCAGGTATTTTTCTTTTATCTCCTGTTCGACGCGCTGAAACTCCATCAAAGGAAGTTCTCCCTCATCGGTTGTTTCATACTTGGCCCTGACAAGAAAATAAGTTGTCAGTACCGAAACGATGCACACCATAAGAGCCAGCAGCAGGGCTTGCGTCTTTCTCATAATCATCCTCCAAAAAAGCACTACTCATGTAAACAATGATTAAATGGGCGACATAGCAGAGCGCGGAATCAGTCGT
This sequence comes from Bacillota bacterium, assembly GCA_023441905.1. Lineage (GTDB taxonomy): Bacteria > Bacillota > Clostridia > Christensenellales > SZUA-584 > SZUA-584. The sequence continues at coordinate 3,677 of JAEZNC010000012.1, forward strand.
CAAGACAACGTTTCGAATTAATCAGCGTTTACTTATATAAATATGTCGGCATCGGCGGCTATTATTCGGCCTGCGCCGTATTAATCGAAACTCAGTTATTATCTCGTTTTCAAAAATCGGTTATCTTCTGTATTTGACGACTGCCCATTTGATGGTTTGGCGCCAAAAAGACAAAAAGAAGCAATGATAAAGACCGGTCACTCCTTCCGGCACATCGTGCTCATTATAAACCTCTTACAAATAATATAACAGCGTCATAAACAAAAAGCCTTCCTTGGCGTAGCGCACAAAAGAAGGCTGTGTTTTTAGTATTTAATTCGCTTTTTCATATGCTTTTTTTACGCAGTACTGATGCCTCGGGCATTCCTTGCCGGTTTCATGCACCTTGGAATCATTAAAATGAATACAAAAGTGCCCGTCAAAATCGTTGCCGCCCACCGGGTTCGCCATGTGAGGCATGCCATGCTGCGACGCCGCATACGTCACACTGCCGACTGTCACCCATATCGGGTGCCTGTCCCACGACCATTTTCCGCCGTAGCATTCCTTCATAATGGCGGTATCCTCCGCGGTCAGGGGCTCGCAGTCCGCGTGCCACCAGCCGCCGAAACGAATCACCCAGAACTGACGACCGGATTTCACATCGGTCACCAGCGCCTTGGTTCCCTTTTTGAATGTTTTGGCGATATCGTCCCATGTGGAGAGCTTCACCTCGCCCGTGATGCCGAACAGTTCGGCCGTCGTGGTGGTGATATCGTTATCGCCGAAAAGCAGATCATATGTTTCCGCGCCGATAATGCCGTCCGCGTCGAGCCCTGCCTTGCGCTGGAACGCCTTCACCGCACCTTCCGTCACATCGCCGAAGTATCCTGTTGCCGGGGCGATCATAAAGTTGCGCTTACGCAGCTGCTGCTGAACGTTTTTCACCTCTGCGCCTTCCATGCCGAGCTTGATCATATTGCTGGCCGTTTTGGACTTGCTCAGTTTTACATGATCTTTATGCACATAACCTGTTTGAATGCTTGTCCCTTCCTCACCCGGCACCTCAACGAAAAACCACTCACCCGAAATATTCTTCACCGTGACGCCTGTTCCCTCAGCCAGCTCAGCCACTGCGTTGCTGTATGTGCCGGGGTTTTGCCGCAGCTTTAAGCCCCCATCGAGCACATGCGCCACTATATAGTCGGTAGAAGGCAAAAACACATATTCCGCACTGATGTAGCCGCGGTAGTTACCGTAAATAATGCGGTACCAGCCTTCCACCTCTTCACAGAAAACGCCGATACGCGCGCCCTGCACGAGCTTGATCACGACTGGCGAATCGGTAGAAGGGCGCATACGCATATTCACTTCATCACCGA
>JAEZNC010000059.1 GCA_023441905.1 Bacillota bacterium
GAATTCGATAAGCTGGGAACGAAACACAAAAGTTTTTTTGAAAGAGTTAAGGGAGAATGAACTGGAAACAAATTTGTATAGAAACCACTGAGGATGCCGCCGATCTGATTTCGTCGGTGCTGATGGATGCCGGAGCCGCCGGCACGGAAATGGAGGGCGGCAACGTACCCGCAGCTCACCGCGACGAATACCTCGCTCAGCCGGACGATCACAGTGACGGCATGACCGTCAAAGCCTATTTCGGCGAAGACGGTTTTTCGGATACGCTCGATTACGTTCAAAACAGGCTGAACGCGCTGAAAGCCGAGCCGGATGTGGGCTCGCTGAATCTTTGGGTCAACACTGTCGCTGATACCGACTGGAACGAGAACTTTAAGAAGCATTTTACAACGTTTCGTGCAGCGGGCTGTTTTGTGGTGAAGCCGACGTGGGAGGATTACAAAAGCGACCCAGGCGATATCGTGATTGAGATTGATCCCGGCATGGCTTTTGGGTCAGGTACGCACGAGACAACGCGAATGTGCCTTGAGCTTCTGCAAAAGCACATGCCCCCCAAGGCCGCTGTGCTTGATGTCGGCTGCGGCTCAGGTATTCTCGGCATCGCAGCGGCCAAGCTCGGCGCGCGGGACGTACTCGCGCTCGATTATGACAGCGTCTGCGTCACGGTGGCGAAGGAAAACGCGCAGGCGAACGGCGCACGCGTGATGGACGTGCAGCGGTCTGATTTGCTGCAGAATGCACCTAAGACCAAATACGATGTGATACTTGCCAACATCATCGCCGATATTGTAATACGCCTCAACCAAAATGTCGGGAACTTTCTTGAGGAAAACGGCGTTTATATCATGTCAGGCATTATTGACGAAAGAGAAAACGATGTGATGTCATCGCTTGAACAAAACGGCTTTGCCGTGATCGAGACACTGCAGATGGCGGACTGGCGCGCAATCGCCGCGAGGAAACGCTGATGCACCGCTTTTATACCGAACCCGAACTTGTTCATGAAAACAGCCTGACCGTTCTGGGCGACGAAGCCAAGCATATCAAAAACGTGCTGCGTATGCAGACGGGCGATGAGTTCATCGCATTTGACGGCACGGGTTACGATTACGTCTGCCGCATCACGGGTGTCGGCACGCAGATCGACGCGCAGGTGCTCCGAAAAGAGCTGAACAAGACGGAGCCGGGCATCAAAGTGACACTCTATCAGGCCTATCCGAAATCCGCCAAGATGGAGGAGATCGTTCACAAGGCCATTGAGCTCGGTGCTTATGGCATTATTCCGTTCATCTCACACCGTTGCGTCAAACGCCCGGAGGAGTCCTCGCGGCTGCGCCGTGTCGCGCTGTCGGCTGTTAAACAATGCGGCCGGAGCGTGCTGCCGGCCGTGGCAGACGTGTTGCGGTTCGACGATGCGCTCAAGCTCATGAAAACGCATGATAAGCTGATCGTGTGCTGGGAGGAAGAGCGCGATATGCCATTGAAAGCCGCGCTTTTGGGCGGTGAAAGGGATATCGGCGTTGTGATCGGCCCTGAGGGCGGCCTCGAAGAGGCCGAAGTGAAACGAATGCGGGAAGCCGGGGGCGTATCCGTCACATTGGGGCCGCGCATCATGCGCACAGAAACGGCGGGCATCGCGGTGATGGCGGCTGTATTTTACGACAAGGGGCAGATGCAGCTGTGAAAAAAGTTTCGTTTTATACGCTGGGCTGCAAGGTAAATGCCTACGATTCCGCTTATATGCAGTCGCTGTTTGAGCAGAACGGTTTTGAAACGGTGGCGTTTGAGCAGGAAGCCGATATCGTTGTGGTCAATACGTGCACGGTGACAGCGGTGGCCGATAAAAAATCGCGTGCAGCCATAAGACGTGCGGCAAGAACCGGTCAAGTGATCGTTGTGGGGTGCCTCGCGCAACGCGCGGCCGATGAGCTGCTGGCCATCGAAGGCGTCAGCGCCGTGGTGGGCACGGATGATCGAGGGCGAATTGTGGAGGTGGCGCAAAAGCTGCTGAGCGGCGAAACGGCCATCGATTTGACGCACGACCTAAAAGGCTGCGGTTTTGAACCGATGCAGCTTCACACCTCGGGAGATCGGACGCGCGGCGTGCTCAAAATACAAGAGGGCTGCGATTGCTTTTGCAGCTACTGCATCATTCCGTATGTGCGCGGGCGGTCGCGAAGCCGCGATTTTAACGACATCATCGCGGAAGCGGAAGCGATGGCGCAAAGCGGCGTTAAAGAAATTGTGCTGACGGGGATTCATATCGCGTCGTACCGCGACGAAGCGCGCGGCCTTGGCGAGCTGATACAGGCGCTGGACGGGTGCGGGGCACGGCTGCGGCTCGGGTCAATCGAGCCGGGTGTGCTCGGCGAGGATTTTATCGACAAAGCCGCGTCGGCAAACAATCTCTGCCCGCATTTTCATCTGTCTTTGCAGAGCGGCTCGGCAGCGGTGCTGAAGCGCATGAACAGGCCGTACACGCCGGGCGAATATATGGACTTTGTGACGCTGCTGCGGCGCAGGTTCGACAACCCGGCCATCACGACGGACGTGATTACGGGGTTCCCGGCGGAGACGGAGCAAGAGCATCGGGAAACGATGGCCTTTGTGGAGGCAGCGGCGTTTGCGCGCATTCATGTTTTTCCGTATTCGGCCCGCGAAGGTACGCGCGCGTACGCAATGAAGCCGCGCGTCGCGAAAACGGTATCAAGAGAGCGCGCAGCCGAACTGATTCGGCTCGGTGATATGCTGGAAGACCGTTATATTCACAGCTTGGCCGGCAGGCAAGCCCAGGTGCTTTTTGAAGAACCGTCGACGCAGTTTAACGGCTGTATGGAAGGGTACTGTGAGCGCTACGTGCGTGTGGCGGCAAAAGCTCAAAGAAACGAGCTCAAAACGGTGACACTGAAGAAAATTCACGGTAAAACCGTGTGGGCTGAATAAGGAGGATGCAATGAAAGACTGTTTGTTCTGTAAAATTATTGAGGGGGAGATTCCGTCAAACAAGGTGTATGAGGACGATAAAGTGCTCGCGTTTCACGATATCGATAAAAAAGCCCCCGTTCACATCCTGATCATTCCGAAAAAACATGTCGAATCCGTGGCGACGCTGGAAGCGACAGATTACGATACCGTCGCGCATATCTATCGGGTTGCGCAGAAGCTAGCCGATGAATATGGCTTGAAAGACGGCTTTCGCATTGTGACCAATACGGGCAAAGACGGCGGACAGACGGTGAATCACCTTCATTTCCATTTGCTCGGCGGGCGCGCCATGGGCTGGCCGCCGGGCTGAAAGCTAAAAAGCAAGTCAGCAGGCGTTGTATCGTCATTGCCTGTTTATTTGGCTTCACATCATCTCGAAATTTAAACGCTGTATATAAACGGCGCGTTGATTGTTTACAGAATGGTAATGACCGCATCCACAATATATAGTATAATAGTTTCGATATGGGGAAAAATTTGGAGGATGACAGAATGAAAATCAAAAAAGCAGTCATTCCGGCGGCCGGCCTTGGCACGCGTTTTCTGCCTGCCACAAAGGCGCAGCCAAAAGAGATGCTGCCTATTGTTGACAAACCCACGATTCAGTATATCGTTGAGGAAGCGATAAAGGCCGGAATTGAGAGCATACTCATTATCACCGGCCGCGGTAAGCGCAATATTGAAGATCATTTTGATAAATCCTATGAGCTCGAATCTGAACTGAAAAGAAAAGGAAACACGTCAATGCTGAACATGATTGAGGATATTTCTCAGCTGGTCAACGTGTTTTACGTGAGACAGAAAGAAGCCAAGGGGCTGGGGCATGCCATCAGCTGCGCCCGCGATTTTGTGGGGAACGAGCCGTTTGCGGTGCTGCTCGGCGACGATGTCGTGGTATCTCAAAAGCCTGCGATCGGGCAGCTCATGGAGGTTTACGAGCAGCGCGGCGCTTCGGTGCTGGGTGTGCAGCGTGTGGACAGTGCCGTTGTGGATAAGTACGGCATTATCGATCCGTCCAACGGTATTGGCGGCGGCAGGCTTCATGGTGTCAAAGATCTTGTAGAAAAGCCGCATATCGATGAAGCACCGTCAAACCTCGCGATACTCGGCAGATATATCATCACACCCGAGATATTTGATATTCTTAAAGTTCAGCAGCCGGGTAAGGGCGGGGAAATTCAGCTCACCGACGCGCTCAATACGCTGATGGAGAAACAGGAAATGTATGCTTATGAGTTTGAAGGCAAACGCTATGATGTGGGCGATAAGCTGGGCTTTTTAAAGGCCACGGTTGAGTTTGCGCTGAGCAGGGACGATTTAAGCCATCAGTTTGGGGAATATCTTAAAAATATCGTGAAGGAAATATAAAATGAGTGAAATCAGAGATATCAATCTCGCCTCATCGGGTGAAATGAAAATTTCATGGGCCAAAAGCCATATGCCCGTACTGTCACATTTGGAAAAGTTGTTTTCTGAAGAAAAGCCGTTTGACGGCGTTAAGGTATCGCTTAGCGTTCATTTGGAGGCCAAAACCGCGTTTCTTTGCCGCGTGCTTCAAAGCGGCGGTGCCGTCATGTCGGTGACGGGCTCCAATCCGCTGTCCACGCAGGACGACGTGGCGGCGGCTCTTGTTCGCGGCGGCATCGACGTTTTCGCATGGCATGCGGCCACGGCAAGCGAATATGAGCGGCATATTTCTATGGCGCTCGATCACGGCCCGGCTGCCGTGATTGACGACGGCGCGGATTTATCCGAAGCGCTGCATACGAGAGATGTTCAAAAAGCGGTGAACGTGATTGGCGCGTGCGAAGAAACGACCACCGGGCTGCTGCGTTACCGCGCGAGGGAGCGTGACGGCTCGCTCAAGTTTCCTGTGGTGGCCGTTAACGATGCCGACTGCAAACATCTTTTCGACAACCGCTACGGCACAGGCCAGTCGGTTTGGGACGGTATCATGCGTACAACGAACCTCGTGGTCGCGGGTAAAGCGGTGGTGGTGGCCGGTTACGGCTGGTGCGGCAAGGGCATTGCGATGCGGGCGAAAGGCCTCGGTGCGCGTGTCATCGTGACCGAAATCGATCCGATCCGTGCGA
>JAEZNC010000072.1 GCA_023441905.1 Bacillota bacterium
GAGCGTGCGCTCCAGCACGGTATAGCGGCCGATGCGGATGAACATTTTATTTTTGTCCTGCCCGCAGCGACGTCCGCTGCCCGCGGCAAGCACCACCGCGACGGTGTCAGCCATTTTTCGTTTCCTCGAGTATTTCGTACATATCGCCCGCGGCTTCCTTGCGCACCGTTTCGGCAAGGCTCAACACCTTCACCTTAAGCGCGCCGGACCCAAAGCGGATCTCCAAAATATCGCCGACTTTTAGATCCTTGCCCGGCTTGGCGGGGTTGCCGTTCACGGTCACGCGCTGTTTGTCGCATGCCTCGCTGGCCACGGTGCGGCGCTTGATGATGCGCGATACCTTTAAAAATTTATCCAGTCTCATAAATGCCCTCGTTTTTGTTTCATTATAGCAGAAAACAAAAAATGGACAACGAAAAAGACTGTGAGCCCTTGTTCCTGAAAAGCAAAAAAGCAGGCCGCAATATTTACAGCCTGCTCAGTATATTTTTTATGCTCAGCTCATGATGAGTATTTTCTGTCCGGATGCGATGGTGTCGCCGATCTCGGGATTGAACTTCTTCACGGTATCAAGCGTGGTGGAGAAGCGCTTCGCGATATCCCAGGTGGTCTCCCCGCCGTCCGCAAAGTAGATCGTGATGCCCTGATTGTGCCTCGGGGCTTCGTCCGTCTCAATCATATCCGATACGAGCCGCATCTGGCTTTGTGCATACGCCTTTATTTCCACATCAAGCATATACTTCACGCTGATATCGCGGCCTGTGCCTTCAAAGTTGCAGTACTCCACTTCGGCGCTGATTTCCACCTCCTGATCCGGCATGATGCCATCCATCTGCACCTCGGCTTCAAACGGCGTTTCACCCGAATAACTCCACAGCCCTTCGGCGGAGGTATAACACAGCGAAAACATCATGAGTCCTTCAATATAAACGCGGTCGTTGTGCGGATGGACGGCGGTAATAGACGGCTTCGCCCTGAGGCACACGATGCGCGAAACGCTCGGCTCCGTCTGCGGCACAGAAATGGTGCTGCGGGCGATGGCTTTGGTGCTCTCCGACAGCACGAGATGGCGACAGGTCTGTTCGTCGTATTTTAAGTTCAGCCTGTTTTTAAGCGAATAAGCGTCTTCCAAATACTCCACATCACTGTTTGCCCGGGCGGCGCACATGAAGTTGAGCCTGGCCGAAATGCGCAGGATGTCTCCGGCTTCCTCGGCAATGTTGACGTTTAAATCAGACAGGTTCACATCCGCTGAAATCATATCGTCCGGGGCCATCCCCTCCGACGTGATAATATGCCCAAACGGGATGGATTCGTTAAACTGCTGCAGCGGTGCGCCTTTGTCTGTGCTCAAATAGAGCACACTGAGCTTGACGTCGCCTTCCACAATGATTTTAAGTTCCTCAATCTTTACGCTTTTCACCACAGCGTAAGCATCGGCATTGAGAATTTTTTCGGCGATGGGCAGCGTTTGCGGAAGACGGAGATCTTCGCGCATCATCATCGTGTCGCGCTTCAAATCCTTGGTCACCTTAAGCCGTTTTTTAGCCATTTTCATCTGAAGGTCACTGTCGGCTCCCGTGACGGCTTCGCAGCTTTTTGACATGCTGCCCCTCAGCGAGACGGACACGATCCCCTTTACATACACAGAGCGCGCGTCTTCAAGTGAAAAGTTCACTTCCTTGACGCTGCCCTTCGCCGTGAGCAGCATTCCTGCGCCCGCCCCCGCCATATCCTCCGAATGCCGGAACGGCGAAGCGGCTTCAAACGCGTCAATGTTTCCGTCGGCTGTCATATAAACGACACTGAAAATGACACTGCCGTCCATGAAAACCTTTCCGTCTGCGGGCTCCGCATTCACACCGATGCGGCCCTGTATAAACAAAACGCGGTCAATTTCGTTTTTTTCCGGGGGCAAAGACAGCCTTCCTTCAACGAGGCTTTCGCTTAAGCGGGGCTGACAGGCCGTTTCCGTTTTAAAAGACGCTTTTTTAATTTTCATACCGGTTCCCTCTCTTTTTACGATCGTTCTTCGTAATAAATATATAGATAAATACGCAGGATTATTCCGCCAAACCAAGTCACAGACAAGGGAAATTCACAGAATATTCACATCAATGACATAATGGGTTTGATATAATCGGGGTGAAAAAATCGCTTGGCTAAGCGGCAGAGCAAAGGAGGGGAAATCATGATCGAAGCCCAAAACGTATCGAAAAAATTCGGTTCGGCCTTTGCCGTTAATAATGTTTCGTTTACGGTGGGACCCGGTGAACGCGCGGCCTTTTTGGGCCGGAGCGGTGCGGGCAAAACAACGCTCATGAATATCCTCTCGGGGTTTATCTCGGCGTCGGACGGCCGCGTGACGGTAAACGGCATAGATATGCTCAAAAACCCGTCGAAAGCCAAGCTCGGTATTTGTTATCTGCCCAAAAACGCGCCGCTTTATCTTTATATGACCGTCGAAGAACATATGAAATTTGTATGCGCGCTGCGGCGCGTGCCCAATGCGCGGCGCGAAGAGATCATGGCGATGGCGCTTGAACGGCTTGCGATTCAGGACCGGCAAAACCGTTTGATAAAAAACCTCAATTTGGCGGACCGAATTCGGGTGGCGCTCGCGGGCGCGCTCTGCACAGGCGCGGAGGTGCTGATGCTCGATGAGCCCACAGCTGGTCTGGAGCCCGATGATGTGGCGCAGATCCGCTCAATCATACACGGCTTTCAAAAAACAATGATCGTGGCATCGTCAAATATTCAGGAAGTGACGGCGCTGGCGGATAAAGTTTTTATTATGCATGAGGGCGGCATTGTGGCCAGGGATGCGCTTGAAAGCTTCACCCAAGCGGCGGACGGACGAAAACGCCTATCCGTGCGGCTGGCGGCGGGACGGGCCACGGGCCTCGCGCTTCTTAAAAATATTGACGGCGTGGATACTGTGGAATGCACCGGCAGCAAGGAGCCGGGCACGTTTGATTATACGGTGGATGCGCTCTACGACGTGCGCGCGCGTATTTTCGGCGCTGCGGCTAAGGCGGGCATTGTGCTGCTTGGCCTAAAGCCGATGTCGGTGACGCTTGAGGATGTGTTTTACCAGCTGACCTGCGAAACCAAGGGGATGGCCATATGAGCGCGGTCTA
>JAEZNC010000099.1 GCA_023441905.1 Bacillota bacterium
ATCTGCAGCGGCATCTCCACGGTATCGAGCGCGAGTGCGCTTTCGTCGCAGACGGGATACGGCTGATTAAAGACCGAATACTCCTCGCCGAGCATCTCCCAAAGCTCCTCCGCGAAATGCGGCGCGAACGGCGCAATCAGCTTGGTGAGCGTGCGTGCGGCATCGGCGGAGACGGCTTCGTCGGGCGATGCATCGAGATACTTGTTCAGCGAATTGGTGAACTCCATAATCCGCGCGATCGCCGTGTTGAACGAGAACGCTTCGATATCCGCGGACACGTGCTTGATCGCGTAGTTCTGCGCGTATAGCAGCTCTTTCTTGCCCTCGTCGCTCGTGGCTTTCACGTCTTTGAGGCGCAGCACGATGCGCTCCACACGCTCGAGGAACCGGTGTACCGCCTTTAAGCCGTCCACGTTCCACGGGCCGCCCTCGATATACGAGAACCCGAAGCCAAGGTACGTGCGCAGCACGTCGCTGCCGTATTTTTGAATGTATTCGTCGGGAGATATCACGTTACCGCGCGATTTGCTCATGCGCGCGCCGTCAGGGCCGAGTATCACGCCCTGATGCACGAGTCGTGTGAACGGTTCGTCAAAATTCACATAACCCATGTCATGCAGTGCCATCGTGAAAAAGCGTGCGTACAGCAGGTGCATGCACGCATGCTCTGCGCCGCCCACGTAGGTATCCACGGGCAGCATCTGGTTGATCCATTCGGTGTCAAACGGCTTTTGGTCGTTCTTGCTGTCCGGATATCGCAGGAAGTACCACGACGAGCACACAAACGTATCCATCGTGTCTGCGTCGCGTACGGCTTTGCCGCCGCACTTGGGGCACGTGGTGTGCATAAAGCTTTCGGATTTGAGCAGCGGTGATGTGCCGTCCGGCGTGAAGTCCACATCGTACGGCAGACTTACGGGCAGTTGATCTTCCGGCACCGGCACTTCTCCGCATTGGTCGCAATAGACCACCGGGATCGGCGCGCCCCAATAGCGCTGGCGCGAGATCAGCCAGTCGCGCAGGCGGTAATTGATTTTAAAGCCGCCCTTGCCCATCGCGCTGAGCTTTTCGAGTATCGCTTTTTTGCCGTCTTCCACGGGCAGGCCGCTGAATTCCTCGCTGTTCACCAAAATGCCGTATTCGGTGTACGGCAGCGTGTCATCCTCTCCATCGCGCCCCTTGACCACGCGCTCGATGGGCAGATTATACTTTGTCGCGAACGCGAAGTCTCTCTCGTCGTGCGCGGGCACGGCCATCACGGCACCCGTGCCGTACGTGGCAAGCACGTAATCCGCTGCATAGACGGGGATACGCCGTCCGTTCGCCGGGTTGATCGCATAAGCGCCTGTGAACACGCCCGTTTTTTCGCGCGTGGTGGAGAGCCGGTCAATCTCGCTCGCTCTCGCGGCGTAGGCGATATACTCTTCTACGGCGACTTTCTGCTCGTCCGTCGCAATTTTCAATGTGAGCGGATGCTCGGGCGCGAGCACCGCGTAGGTGCAGCCATAAAGCGTATCGGCTCTTGTGGTGAAGACGGTGAAGCTTTCGCCGTTTTCGAGTGAGAATGTGATTTCGCCGCCCGTCGATTTGCCGATCCAGTTGCGCTGCATCATCTTCGTTTTTTCGGGCCAGTCGAGCCCGTCTAAGTTCTGCAGCAGGCGCTCGGCGTAGTCGGTGATTTTGAAGAACCATTGCGTCAAGTTTTTGCGTACCACGGGTGTGCCGCAGCGTTCGCAGCCGCCGTCCACCACTTGCTCGTTCGCAAGCACGGTATTGCAGCCTTCGCACCAGTTGACGGGGGCCTGCTTGCGGTAGGCAAGGCCGTTTTTATAAAGCTGCAGGAAGCACCACTGCGTCCAGCGGTAGTAATCCGGCAGGCAGGTTTTGATTTCGTAATCCCAATCGAACATCGCGCCCATGGCCTGCAATTGCTTTTCCATGGTTTCAATGTTTTTGAGCGTGGAGTCTTCGGGGTGTATGCCCGTTTTGATTGCGTAGTTTTCGGCAGGCAGGCCGAAGGCGTCGAAGCCCATCGGCTGGAATATCTCATAGCCCTTCATGCGCATGTAGCGCGCGTAGGAATCGGTTAAGCCGTAGTTATACCAGTGCCCGAGGTGCAGCCTCGCGCCCGAGGGGTAAGAGAACATCTCGAGGATGTACTTCTTTTTATCGACGCGGGATTTATCAAAGCTGTAAAGCTTGCTCTGCTCCCATTTGCTTTGCCACTTTTTCTCGACCTGCAGTAAATCCATTTTGTTATTCTCCTAAAGCATTTCGCTTCGAACATTATTATATATATCGACAAAAAAATCAAGCTTTATACCGCCCCTGCACACGGGAAAGAGAATGAATGGGTAAATGGCTTTGTTTTGACAGGATATGAAAGAATGGTTAATATGGTTAAGTAAGTCTCAATGTGAAAGTCGGAGCACAGCACCTGAAATGCAAAATGGGGGAAGGAATGAGGAAAAAGTACAAAGTTAACAATATGCTCAATCTCCTCATAATAACAGCAGCTATACCTTTCAGCGTATTATCCGTAATGCTGGCATGGAATCAGAGCACGGTATTCGGTATTATATGTACTTTGATTATGTCAGGCGTGCTGTTCGTTGTTGGCCCGCTAATATATTTAAATCCAAAAAATATAAAGAGTGTGACGGTAACTTCTGATTCGCTTGTTATCGATTACAGAAAAACGAGTGCCGAAGTATTTTATAAAGATATTAAAAAGATTGAGCACTATAAGCACGGTCTTTTTACGGAGAGGATTTGGATATATACGTCATCGGCAACGTACGAGATTATCTATGATATCAAAGATTTCCAAAACATGTGTAAAAACATTTATTCCGAACTATCAAAGCATCGGATGGAAAACATCACGGATGAATGGTTTCAAACAGATTTCGGCGGAAGAATACCATACGAGAAACATCCATTTGAAAGAAACGCAGACGATACAAATAAGTATACAGCGAACTTTCCACTTATATGGACGCTCATGACAGTTCAATTCTTTGTTGTACTTTATTTAATCATCTTTCTTTGGACAAGACCAAATGTGATCTTGAATATAGTCATAACCGTTACTTATATTTTCATTGAGTATGGGGGTATATTGGCAATCACATCACCGAAAATAACGCAAAGCGTAACAATTAATGCAAGCAGTATATTCATTGGCTTTAAAAAGGAACGCGTGGAGATACCCCTCTCATCCATCCAGATGGTTAGCTACCAAAGGCCATGGATAAAGCCGAAAAGGGTGTATATCGTCACAAAACAAATGCAATGCATATTACTGCCATGGTATATCAAGAATTTTCGCGGGATGTGCAAAAGCATATATAAGGCTTTGAAGAAGGGACAAATAGAGAGCAAATTTGATAAGGTTTTTTTGAGGAAGTTTGGAAAATGATTTTGGAAGTGATGTAAACGTCAAGATCACTCCTTCCGACAATTGCCCGATAAATCGGTCAATTGCCACCTCCCTCAGAGAGGGAGGTCTGGGTGCGTTCTTTAACAGTTTTATCAATCATGTAACAAACTCCTTCAAAATTGGAGTCGATGTCAACATTCGTGAATCTTAAAACAAGCAAACCGAGGCTTTGCATAACTTCTGACCTTTTTTCATCATATCTTTGTTGTTCCTCGGTATAATGCCCGCCTCCATCAGCCTCGATTATCAGCTTTGCGCTGGCGCAGAAAAAATCAGCAATATAATGATCAATAACTTTCGGTCTTTGAAACCGAGCAGTATATTTACATAAAAATTGATACCACAGCTTTTTTTCCTGCGGTGTCATACTTTTTCGCAGAGTCTTTGCACGGGCAATAAGTTCATAATCATACGGCAACGACATTTGGCTTATCTCCTTACTCGAATAGTTGGCACCCTCTTTGGCGCGTTATATCCCCTTGGGGGGCACAGGCCGATGCGCACACCCAAAAGCAGCATCGGCATCCCATGCCCCTTTCTCATCAGCCTATCCGCACGGTGGCACTGCCGCGCTTGTGCCCCGTTTCCACATACCGGTGCGCGTCCGCCATTTGCTCCATATCAAAGCTCTTGCCGATCACGGCTTTCAGAGCCCCCTGTTCAATCAGATCTCTTAAGAAATCGAGATCTTTCTTCTTGTCAGCCGGTTTTCGCAGGCCCGTCGCCGCGAACACAGCGCGTTTGCCTTTTGATTTGGCCGTAACCATCGATGCCAGCATGGCCCCCGGCGTGGGCACCGTTGTTAAATAGATGCCGTTTGGCGACAGCGCCGCTTTGCACTTGCGAAACGAGCTTTTGCCCACCGCATCGAATATCACGTCGTAAGAATTCTCCCTCTGCGTGAAATCCTCTTTGGTGTAGTCAATCACATTATCGGCCCCCAGCGCCTTAACGAGCTCGCTGTTGTTCGGCCCGCAGACAGCGGTGACAATGGCACCGAAGTGCTTGGCAAGCTGCACCGCATACACACCCACACCGCCCGCCGCACCGTTGATAAGAACGCGCTGGCCTTTTTTGAGCTGTGCATGGTCTCTCAAAAACGGGAGGGCCGTGAGCGAGCCTTCGCTGACGGCGGCGGCTTCCTCAAATGTGATGTTCTTCGGGCTCAGCGCCACCGCTTCGGCTTCGCTCAGCGTGATTCGTTCGGCGTTCGTCCCAAAATGGGTGCCGCTGCTGCCGTACACAGCGTCTCCTGCTTTGAATGCGCTGCTACCCGGCTTCTCGACAACACCCGCGAACACATCGCCCGGGATGCGCTTCGGTTTGGCCAGCCCTGTGAACAAGCGCGCGATTAAGGGCTTTCCGCGCCGAAAGGCACAGTCCGCGTCGGCCGCCACCGTGGCTTTGATGCGAATCAGCAT
>JAEZNC010000129.1 GCA_023441905.1 Bacillota bacterium
ATGAGGGACGGGGGAGGAGGTAATGCAATTGCTTGCATATGTCTTGTTTATCCGGCAGCGGGGGAGAAGATCACGTTTGAAGCGTAGCCGGTATGAAGCCGTTCTGGAAACAGAATCTATAATGCTATAGCCGTTTCGCACTATGCTAAGCCGATGTATATTTACATAGGCCTCAGGTTCTGGTTTAAGCGCAGTATTATCTTTTCAAGACGTTTTCGTTTTGTTTCTTCCGACTTTGCGTCAAGATATAACGCCGCATAGGTTTTTTTCACGGATGGCGGCATCGCCATAAAGTTAGAAAAAGCAGGTTCAAAGCCTCTGAGCTTGTCAATGAGTATATCGATGTCGGCATCAGATATTTTTGCAGGAGGCGGCGCGTCCCACATGCCGTTTCTTTTGGCGTCTTCTATTTTGACATAACCGTATTCCGTCATCAGCCCTTTATTGATAAGATCATTGACTATGGCCTTATTCTTCTCAGACCATTTGCTTTTTTTGCTTCGCAACGAGAAATACTTCTTATATGTTTTCTCGTCAATGCTTTGCATTTGGCCGTCAATCCAGCCAAAACACAAAGCTTCTTCAAGAGCTTCCTTGGCGCTTATGGTCTTTGGCCCTCCGGTTTTGCCGAACACAAGCCAAACACCTTGGCTCGAAAGGCAATTGGCTTGCAGCCATTGCCTGAAAGCATCCCTTGATTCAAATTGCATATGGTCTGACATCTCTCATAGCCTCCGTTCAAAGTTAAGCCTGCTTCACTTGAATCAATTCGATAGGCGCGCCGTTTTCTTCAATAAAAGCAACGGTTGTACCCGGTGATGGGCTGTTGGGTTCAATAATCACTTTTCTTCCCTTTATGGATTCAAAAATATCATCCACTTCAAAAGCCACATGAGGTACAGTTTTAACCAGTTCAGGCAATGGGCATTCCGGCTCATACCGCATCCACTCGATGCCGAATTCACTGTCTTCGTATCCGAAATGGAACAGTTTGTATTCGGGTAAGTATGTCTCCCCTTCGATTGGTTTCATAGTCGGAATGCCGATATGGTGATATTTAAACATCATATGTTCATTTACCGTCCTGTTGTAAATATATCATCTCTTAAATGCGGCTGCATACCATATCGTTTGGCTCTTTATTCAAAAGGACTTTCCGAATCGGAAACCTCTTGTAATATCACGATGGGATCAGATATCAAGCCGTATTTTTCATGCTCCGGGTATGTGACAGCCATTGTCGGTTCATTGCCCGCGTAGGCGATCACACTATCCATCGTGTCCCACTTTGTGCATAAAAAGAAGTGGGCATATTCCCCCTGCTCAACAATTTTCAAATAAGCGCCTTTATTTCCTTCTATGGATAATGAATCCTTCACTCCTGTTTCATATTCATACCTTTCAAAGGCATCCTTCATATGAATGGGCACAATGCCGTGCCATGTTCTCGATATCATTTCTTATCCTCATTTTGTTATTTATTGATAGTATTTTCACATTTTACAGCTTCTCAGGTTCCCGTGCGATGCTCCTCATTTCTGCCTGTATTTTCGATAATAGTAGTAGCTGTCGCTTTCCATATTGGGTTGCTTATGTCCGATTGGCGTCCGCTTTTCGAACAGTTCAAAACCGCACTTTTCTGCCAGCTTGCATGAAGGCTCGTTTGCGCAGTCTATCGTTAAAATCAAATAGGGGATATCAGAAACGGAAAAACACCAATCAACGAGGGCATTGACCGCTTTTTGCGTATATCCTTTGCTCCGGTACGGCTCGCTCATAAAATAAGCAATTTCAACCTCGTTGAGAGTTTCTTCAACCCCCATGCCAACCATGCCGATCAGCTTGTCTGTTTGGGTTAAAACAACAGCATAGCGCTTGTTTTCATACACATTTGTGGAATCCTTTTTGGTTTGAAACCAATCTATTAAACCGAAGTAATCCTCCGGTAGAGGACCCTCCTCAGACCAATCATTCATAAACCGAACGATGTCTTTCTCGCGGACAATTCTCCAAAGCGAATCGGCATCGTTTCTGGTGAAATCACGTATTGTGATGTCGCCTAATTCTATTCTCATAGCAATTCTCACATTTTTAAAATCAATAGTATTCCGGGATAATTTTAGAATCCGTCAATCTCTAGCCAGACAGCTTCCCCAGCACCCACGCCATGTTCTGCCCGAGATTCAGCATGTTGCGTATGCCCTCCTCATCCCCGAGCACATCGCCCACATCCTTGCCGTACACCATGTTCCAGTACGTCGAACCCACCACCACGATCTCCTTGTTGAGCAGAAAATGATTCATCGTATCCACCGCGTTAAGCCCGCCGCCGCGCCTGACCGCGCACACACTCGCGCCCACCTTGTATCGTAACAGCCCCGGGTTCATTGCCGCCACCACGCCCGCACGCTCCAAAAACGCCTTCATTGTGGACGTCACATCGGCCGAATACACGGGGGACCCGAGTAGCACGCCGTCGGCGCTTTTGAGCTTCTCGAAATACTCGCAGAACATGTCCGTGTCAAACACGCAGTTCGCGCTGTGTTTGCACGCAAAACACCCGCGGCACGGCGCGATCGATTCAAGGTGAATCAGCTCCGTCTCAATGCCCTGCTCTTCAAGCTCCTCAAACACAATGCCCATAATCATGGCGGTGTTGCCGTTTTCACGCTGGCTGCCGTTAAACCCGACGACTCTCATGCGTTTCACCCCGATTCCAGAATCATACTGTGAGTTTCGACATTTATGCCCAAAAACCTTCAAAGAAGGGAAAATGATCCGCTGCTTGTTATATCTGCGGCATGTCGGCAACAAAAATAGCCATACCGCAGCGGGTATGGCTAAAAAGTATTCGCTTGTTGAGAAAAGATGCAGCTTATAAGCGTGTGCAGTGTTATTTGATGCGCTGCAACAGGCCCTTCTTCCAATCGCGCAGGCGCACAAAACCCGCCTTAGCGACGAGGGCTCCAAACAGGAGACAGGCTATGCTGAGACCGAGCAGAAAGCCGCACAAAGCTTCCGGCAGCGCCACAAAATGCCCCACGCCGAAGTATACGAACATGCCGATTGCGCCGATCATCATCGGCCAGTATCCTTTGAAAATGTTTCGGTTCATCGCATTGTCCTCTCAATATTTAATGTGGTAATAGATTTTAAGCGCAAGACGAATCAGCAGCAAAAACAGCGCAGCGCCCGCGAGCGAGAAAAACACAGTCTCGTTAAAATAGCCCGCGACGATGCCCGCAAACAATAAAATGATGGTGCAGACGTACATCGCGTTGCCGCCGA
>JAEZNC010000162.1 GCA_023441905.1 Bacillota bacterium
CGAAGCATTTATCCACAGCGTGTGGGGCGACGATGCGCTAAAACAAAGGCTCACGCCGGTTCAGTACAGCGTGACGCGGCAGAGCGCGACAGAGCCGCCGTTTCGCAATGAATACTGGGATAATCACGAGCCGGGGCTGTATGTGGATATCATATCGGGAGAACCGCTGTTTACGTCGAAAGATAAATTCGATTCGGGCTGCGGGTGGCCGAGCTTTTCAAAGCCGGTGGATAAGCACCGCATCGAAGAAAAAACCGATATGAGCCACGGCATGATCCGCACCGAGGTGAGAACCAAAGGGTCGGATGCGCATCTCGGGCATGTGTTCCCGGACGGGCCGGGGCCGGAGGGTCTTCGGTACTGTATCAATTCGGCGTCGCTGCGCTTTGTGCCGTTGGCCGAGCTTGAAAAAGAAGGGTATGGGGAGTACAGGAAGCTATTCGAATAGTTCATGACTACAATAATCTAATAGTTAGCTACGCTTAACAAGGGGAAAGTAAATTGAGTGAAGTTTGCGGCTCCCCTTTTGTTTTTAATGAGCACCTCATGATTTAATCGATATGGTATAACTGCTTAAGAGATGAGACAGTATCGTCATAGCAACGATTCTCAATATCTTCCCAAAAGTAGGGCATTACAGTTTTTCTTTTGATAGGTATATTGTTTTCTTCCATGATATTGTTTAGGTAGACAACATTTTTACTATCCCATAGATTCTCATCCAAGACTTCAATTTTGGTTCTATCTTTCATAAGAACATAATAGTAAAAATTACAATTACGATCCAAAGAAAGATCGATTTCGATATGATCAATGTCTTGAGGGATGCGAAAATTTGTTTCTTCAAATCCAAAGAAACCATTGATACTAAACTGATTTTTGGTGACACGGCTGTAACAGTCTGTACTGAATATAACAAACGGAAAACCGATGACGAATATTATTAAAAACATTAAAAGTGTAAGTTTCATATCCATCCCATGAGAAAAGGTTGGAACGCCGTAATGATGACTTTGCATATATCGGGCTGTTTTAAATGGAAAAGATTCTAAAATCAAATTGGTAAGAGGCAGAGAAATCATTGCAAAGACTAAAAAGCTTATACCCCAGGTAAAATTAAAGTATACGGATTCAGTATCAGATAAAACGAAGCGTGTTTTTAGTATGTTCCATAAATAGGTCAGCAGTATTGACAGAAATAGAAAAATAAAAATGAAAAGAAAGACCAAAAAACCGTAATGGGCTTTTTTCTGCCACATAGGTTTCTGTTTTATTATTCTAAATTGCTGACGGCTTTGCTCTTTGCGTTCTTTTAAATCTTTATATATTCTGGAGTGCTTTTCATAGTGGGGTTTTTTAATAAAAAGAAAATAAACGATCAATAGAATTATGAAAAAATACAGCCCGATTTCTATAGCAACCATAGCCCGCTCCTATTCCATAAAAGATTATATACTGTTATGTAAATAAATACTATATATCTTTTTGAACACAGCTGATTTTTACCGAAGAATTAATAAGAAGAGAATTATTTTGGCGATAAATGATTATTGATTTGCAAAATAGTAAGGCAGATGGTACAATCATTATTAAGAAACATTCCGAAAAGAGGGTAGTCATGAAAATCGTCTCATGGAACGTCAACGGCCTGCGCGCGTGTTACGGCAAGGGCTTTACCGATTTTTTCACCGCAGGCAACGCGGACATATTCTGCGTTCAGGAAACCAAGCTGCAGCGCGGCGATTTTGAGTTTGACCGGCCCGATTACTTTGATTACTGGAACGACGCGGAGAAAAAGGGCTATTCGGGCACGGCGGTGTTCACCAAGCAAGAGCCCATTGCGGTCACCTACGGCATCGGTATCGACGCGCACGACCATGAGGGGCGCGTGATCACGCTCGAATTCGATGGCTTTTATTTCGTGAACGTGTACGTGCCGAACGCGGGTGAGGAGCTTAAAAGGCTTAGCTACCGCATGGAATGGGACGAGGCCTTTCGCGCCTACCTCACGTCGTTGGATGCCAAAAAGAGCGTCATCGTCTGCGGCGATTTTAACGTGGCGCACCAGCCGATCGATTTGAAAAACCCGTCGGCCAACAAGCACACGGCGGGCTTTACCGACGAGGAGCGCGAAGGCTTCACCAAGCTGCTCAGCGCCGGCTTTACCGATTCGTTTCGCCATCTTTATCCCGACAAACGCGACGCGTACACCTATTGGTCTTACCGTTTCGGCGCGAGGGCGCGCAACGCGGGCTGGCGCATTGATTACGCGTGCATTTCACAAAGGCTCAACAGCGAGCTGCGTGAATTCACAATACACAGCGATGTGATGGGCTCAGATCATTGTCCGGTTTCTATCGACATATTTTAAAGGAGGGTATTTTCTATGGCACAGTTTATTTGCAGAGCATGCGGTTACACCTTTTACGACGAGAACAACGAACCCGATTATGAGGAATTGAGCGATGCGGTTCCGGACGATTTTGAATGCCCGTGCTGCGGCAAAACCGAATGTGAGCTCGTGAAAGAGCAAGCGTGACGAATGACGCATAACCGCCGCGCCGATTCAGAATACTAGAACCATGACGACGATGACAATGCTGAATCACGCGCAGGCGTGTTTTAATGAATTTGATAAGCACCTGATGGAAGACGAAAAGCCTTCCGTCTATTTTGACGGGCTGGTGGAGAAGGAAGCGTTTCCGCAGCAGTATCCGTTTACGATGCTGACCGATCTGATTGGCGTGGAGCAGTCGCCGACGCATCATCCCGAAGGCGATGTATGGCGGCATACCATGCTTGTGGTGGACAACGCGGCGGAGATCAAGCGTCTCAGCAGGCAGCCGCGCGCGTTGATGTGGGCGGCGATGCTGCACGACACAGGCAAAAAGGAAACGACAAAGCTGCGAAAAGGGCGCATCACCGCGTACGATCACGACAAGGCGGGGGAACGGCTCGCCATCAGCTTCCTTGAGGCGTGTGGGCAGAGCGATGACTTCTGCCGTCAGGTGAGTGCGCTCGTGCGCTGGCATATGCAGGCACTGTTCGCGTCCAAAAACCTGCCGTTTTACAACCCCAAAGCGATGATGGCTCAGACGGACGTGAACGAGGTGGCGCTGCTTTGCCTTGCCGACAGGCTCGGGCGCGGGCCGGTTACCGCGCAGCAGCTCGAGCACGAGCAGCAGCAGATTGCTGCGTTCGTGGAGAAAAGCATCAAATACAGATAAAGAGAATGAAATGAAACGCATTTACGGCGCGCGCATCACGTTAAAGCTGATGCGCGATTTTTTAATCAGCATCGGTGATTTGCGCCGTGCCGAGAAAGACGGCAGCATCGATAATAAGTTTGTGAAGCGCATTATGCTGGCAGTCACGCATGTGAACGGGTGCGCGCTGTGCAGCTGGTTGCATACGCGCGAAGCGCTCAAAATCGGCATGCCGCAGGATGAGATAGCGCGTCTGCTGGACGGTGAACTGTGTGACGCACCCAAGGATGAAGCGGCGGCGCTCATTTTCGCGCAGCACTATGCGGATACGCTGGGCGCTGTGGATGCCGATGCGTGGCGGCGCATCGTGGCCGCATACGGCGTGCGGAAAGCGCGCGGCATCCGAGCGGCGATTTGTATGATTATGGCAGGCAACGCGCAGGGCAATGTCTGGGGTGCTTTTGCGTCCCGGCTCAAGGGTAGGCCGGAGCGCGGCAGCAACCTTGGCAAAGAGCTGGGTGTGCTCGCGTGCGATGTATTCGCGGTGCCGTTTATGCTCATCTGGGCAGCGTTTGCAGGGCTGATGAGGCGATTGTTGCCGGATGCCAAAGAAGTATATGATTTTCAGTAGGGGCTGCCAATGGTGGCCCGCTTTATTCCCTTATAGCGTGTCATTCTGAAGCCGCTTGCGGATGAAGAATATGCCTATCTGCAACTCAAATTGAACAGATCCTTCTTCGCTGCGCTCACCACTACATAGTGGACTGGATGATAGCACTTTTGTGAATCAAAGAAGCTATTGTCAATCTGAAGCTGCTTGCGGCTGAAGAATCTGCCTATCTGCAACTCAAGTTGAACAGATCCTTCTTCGCTGCGCTCATCAGGATGACGGAGGAGTATGTTTATATCACTTGATCTTCATAGAAAAATGAAAATGTTAGCAAGTGATAGAAGAATTTCTCTGTGGTATAATATGGCCAAAGGGAGGGTTTGTCCTATGGCTATTGAATACGCATGCATCGTCCCGCATCCGCCGCTCATTATTCCGGCGGTCGGCAGGGGAAAAGAAAGCAAAATCGCCGCCACGACGGAAAACTATCACAAGGTTGCCAAGGAGATCGCGCGCATCAAGCCCGAAACCATTGTGGTCGCGTCTCCGCACTCCGTGATGTACGGCGACTATATCCACATCTCTCCCGGCAAATCGGCGGAGGGCGGGTTCGACCATTTCGGCGCGCCGCACGAACGCTTCGAAAAAACATACGATACCGAATTTGTGAGCACGCTGTCGGATATCGTATTCGATAAAAACATCCACGCGGGCACTCTGGGCGAGCGGAACCCGGAGCTCGATCACGGCACAATGGTGCCGCTTTATTTCATCGATCAGCATTATAAAAACTATCGCCTCGTGCGCGTGTCATTATCGGGGCTCTCATATCTCGAGCATTACCGCTTCGGCAGCTGTGTGGCGCAAGCGGCGCAAAAACTCGGACGCAAAACCGTATTCGTCGCGAGCGGCGACCTCTCGCACAAACTTATGAAAAGCGGCCCGTACGGCTTTGCCGCCGAAGGCCCCGAGTTTGACGAGCAGGTGACGGCAGCGATGCGCGCGGGCGACTTTGGGCGTTTCTTCGATTTCGCCGAAACGTTTACCGAGGCGGCGGCGGAGTGCGGCCTGCGCTCGTTCATCGAGATGGCGGGTGCGCTCGACGGTCTTGCCGTGAAGCCCACGGCGTTTTCGTATGAAGGGCCTTTTGGCGTGGGGTATGGCGTCTGCGGCTACAAGATCGGCGC
>JAEZNC010000176.1 GCA_023441905.1 Bacillota bacterium
TACTTGAGCAGTGCTTGTCCGATATTGCCCGCTCCCACAACCACGGCCCGATAAGGCTGGCCGATTGCGAGTATTTTCATAATCTCCTGCTTCAGGCGCCCCACCTGATAACCATAACCCTGCTGCCCGAAACCGCCGAAACAGTTTAGGTCTCGCCTGATCTGGGACGCATTGAGGCTCATATCGTGGCTCATGCGGGATGACGACACGCGTTCAATCCCGGCCGTTTCCAGTTCGGACAGATATCGATAATATTTGGGCAGTCTGTGAATAACTGCGTCTGAAATCCTGTTTTCCTGCATCAAACGCCCCTCCTTTTGGTTGCATTATATCATAACTAAGGTGATCAAACCAAGCATTTCACCTCTATTGTCCCATTATTTACATATTGTTTAATTTGTAGACTCACGGATCTCAAATCTGTTTGACGGAAAAGATATGATAGAGTAGAATATTTTTGTAAATTATGTGGCAGGGATCAGCCGTTTTCGTACGCTCGCCTTAAAGCCGATGGCTTTGATTATAAGATTGTATACGGGAGGTTCAAATGAATAAAAATGGAAAGACATCCTCATTTGTGATGGGACTCATTGCCGGCAGTTTAAACATTATAATAGGAATCATCGTCCTCATCGCCGGTGTCGCAGCAACCTCTATAGCTTCTTCGTATGGAGCAAATATCTTTGATTCAATTTGGCCTGTCGCGTTGGTGTTCGTACTTACAATCATCAACCTCGTAGGCGGCTGCGTGGTATCCGCCAGCCGAATCGCGGGCGGTGTGATGATGATGGTCACAGGCCTGCCGCTGCTTATCCTGTTTATCATCTTCACAATCAATTTGACATCCCAATTATCGGATTTCGGCTACTACTCTTACGGCTACAGCGGCACAGTCATTGTCATCGCCGTTCTGATATTCATCACAGAGCTGCTCTCTATCATCGCCGCCATTATCGCGTTCAGCGGGCCAAAAGCCTTTGTCCCGTCTTACGGCCAGCCGTACCAGGGCTACGGTCAGCAGCCGTATCAGGGCTATGGGCAGCAGCCATATCAGAGCTATCCGCAGCAGCGGCAGTATCAAGGCTATCCCCAGCAGCCGTACCAAGGGTATGGCCAGCAGCCATATCAGGGCTACGGGCAGCAGCCGTACCAAGGCTATCCCCAGCAGCCTGCACAAGCGCCCGTTCAGCCGCAGCCGCCGGCGGCAGCGCCGGACCAGAGCAGTGAAACGCCTGCGGATCTATAATATCATGATACACAAAGGCCTGTGCCGTTTGGCACAGGCCTTTTTTACAGGTTTTTTAGGTCACCGTCGGCTTTTAAATAAACAGGTTGGTATCGCTGCTCTCCGCTGCACCGAGGTACGAGGCCACACCGGCGAGTTCCACGCCGTCGATCAGCTCTTCTTTGTGAATCCCCATCACATCCATTGACATCGTGCAGGCCACCAGCTTCACGCCGCTTTTCTTTGCCTGCGCAATCAGTTGATCCAGCGTGGCGACGTTTTTCTTCTTCATGATGCCTTTCATCATTTTTGAGCCCATGCCCATCATGTTCATCTTGGATAGCTTGAGCTTCCCTGTGCCGCGCGGCATCATCGCGCCGAACATTTTTTCAATGAACGTTTTTTTCACCTTCACCTTTTCATGGCGGCGCAGGATGTTGAGCCCCCAGAAGGTGAAGAACATTGTCACGCGGCGGCCCATTGCGGCAGCCCCATTGGCGATGATGAAGCTCGCGAGTGCTTTGTCCATATCGCCGCTGAACACCACCATTGATTTGTCGTTGCCTGAAGATACCGACAACACATCGCCCGATTTATCGCCTTCCTCAAGGCCTTTTTTTATCCATACAGAAAAGCCCGCGTCTGTCTTCTCGCCCTTCAGATAGGTGTTTTGCGTACGCGCGCACCACGATGCCGCATCCGCAAAAAATCCGGGGTCGGTGGATGTGATGTTGATCACATCGCCGTCTTTGGCATCCAGCATGGCTTCATAAAGCTTGATCACGGGCCCCGGACACTGCAAACCGCACGCATCCACCTTGATGGTATGGCCTGTCGATGCCTTGGGTACGCTTTTGTCGGGTTTCACGGGTGCCGGTGCATCGGCACTCATTGTGTAATCCTTGCTCGCAATGCGGTACGTCGTGTAGCCGCCAGCCAGACTGCGCACATCCTTAAAACCGTTTTGCACGAGCATGCGCGCCGCAATGTAAGCGCGTATGCCCACAGCACAATAGAGGATGTATGTTTTGTCTTTGTCCAGCGTCTGCATCTTTTCCCTCATATTGTCCACAGGAATATTGATGCTGCCGGGAACTGCACCCATCGCAACTTCGGCGGGTGTCCGCACATCCAGATAAACCGCTTCACCGCCAAGCGTTTTCAGCTCGCCGAACGTGATGGTTTTTACCAAACCGGAAAGCACATTATCAGACAAGAAACCGGCCATATTCACAGGATCTTTTGCGGATGAATACGGCGGCGCGTAGCAAAGTTCAAGCTCCTCAAGATCGTAGATGGTTGCGTTGAAATGCATGGCCGACGCCACCACATCAATGCGCTTTTCCACGCCCTTATACCCCACAGCCTGCGCGCCGAGCACGCGCCCGTCCGGCTTTGAGAATATGAGTTTGAGAGTGAGCGGCATACCGCCAGGGTAATAGCCCGCGTGAGACAGCGGGTGAATCACCGTCACACCAAAATCTTCACCGATTTTTTTGCCCGCGTTTTTGAGCTGCTTTTCATTGAGTCCTGTGGAGGCCACCGTCATATCAAACACTTTGGCCACAGAAGACCCGAGCGTTCCTTTGTATTTTCTGTTCATGCCGCAGATGTTGTCCGCGGCCATGCGGCCCATTTTGTTGGCCGGTCCAGCAAGCGGAATCATCGCTTTTTCATGCGTCACGTAGTTTTCAACTTCCACCGCGTCACCCGCGGCGTATATGTTCTCATCAGACGTCTTTAAATAGTCATCCACCACAATGCCGCCGCGCGTGCCGATCTTCAGACCGCTCTCTACGGCGAGCGATGCGTTCGGCTTCACGCCGATGGCCAAAATCACTATATCAGCGGGAATGCTGTGCTTATCTGTCACCACGGTCACGCCGCTTGCGGACTCCTCAAAGCGTTCCACGCGTTCACCGAGCGCGAGCGTCACACCGTTGTCCGCAAGGTGCTTATGCAGCATCTGCGCCATTTCAAAATCGATCGGCGGCATCACCTGATCGAGCATTTCGACCAGAGTCACCGACAATCCCGCCTCTTTAAGGTTTTCGACCATCTCAACACCGATGAAGCCGCCGCCCACCACTACGGCGTTTTTGGCCTCCGTCCGATTCATGAGCTCTATGATCTCGTCCATATCGGGAATGTTCCAAAGTGTTTTAACCCGCTCGCTGCCGATACCCGGCAGGTTCGGCACAACCGGCGTGGACCCCGGCGACAGCACCAGCACATCATAGCTTTCTTCATATGTCTGTCCGTCACGCGTCACTGAAACGGTTTTGGCTTCTCTGTTAATGCTTTTCACTTCACTGTTCACGCGCACATCCACATTGAACCGCGCATGAAAAGACTGCGGGGTTTGGAGCAGCAGCTTTTCGCGTTTGTCAATCACGCGGCCCACATGATAAGGAAGGCCGCAATTTGCGAACGAAATATAAGGCCCTTTTTCAATCATGATGATCTCGACCCATTCATCAAGTCTTCTTAAACGTGCCGCGCAGCTCGCGCCGCCGGCCACACCGCCGACAATAACAACTTTCATAAGGTTACCTCTCTTCCTGTAATGTCACTGATGATTAAATGAGGAATATTGGATTGGCGAGCAGATTACGTGTTCTGCAAGGAACGAAATCGAGGAATAGCAGCGCTATTTTGAGATTTCAGTGACGCCGCAGAGCGCGGAATCTGCCGTCAAGACGGCATTCCGAATTAATCAGCGGTGACGAGTGACAGAGCGCCCATCGGGCAAAACCGTACGCATTTCCCGCACGCGATGCATTTATCCTGATCGGCCACAGGCGCATAAAACCCCTGCTGTGATAAGGCCTCAACCGGACAAACTTTGACAGACGGGCACGGATGGTTTTGCGGGCACCTTCGCTGATCCACTCCTAATTTCATTTATACCACTCCTCGATAAAAATTAAAATCGATACTTTTTTCACAAGATTTAATTTAAAGTAAACTAATTCAAATTACCGTGACATTATCACGCATGTGAAATCAATGAAGCGCCATCCCTGCTATTTTCATCTTTTTTTACATAATTCATTATAAAAATCGCATGCGTCCGTTTTAAATTTTTGTTTCTTTTTGCGAAAATACTTAGCCTGTGCATTTATTAACAGGTTTTTTTATTCCGTTTCTGCAAAAACTAAGCGCAAAGTATAGAAACAGCATTAAAAGAAAGGAATAAGAAAAATGGCATCTGGAAAGAGAAAATACGGACCCGATCATCCGTGGACAAAATTTAAATTTGAATGCGCTAACGAAATCGGCATGTCGCAGTTTTGCAAAGAGAAAAACGACGAATACAAAGGCAACCTGCCTGCCAAAGTGAACGGTGCCCAAGGCGGCCCCATCGGCGGCGAAATGGTGAAGCGCATGATCCAAATGGCTGAAAAACAAAAGGGCCTCTGATTGAGCCCTTTGGGAACAAAGGTTAATGCATTTGCAGCCCCCTTCTCAGGGGGCTTTTTTCAGCCTTCTTTGTTCTGTTCCGATGTGATTTCCGTGATACGAACGCCGTAATTATCGTCGATCACCACAACCTCGCCTTTGGCGAACAATTTGCCGTTGACAAGCACGTCCACCATTTCACCCGCCAGCCTGTCCAGAACGATGATGGACCCGCGGTTAAACTCCAGAATTTCTTTAATGCTTTTACGCGTCTTGCCGAGCACAACCGTCACATGGAGCGGCACATCGATGATCAGATCGATATTTTTACTCATCTCGGGATGCTCCATAAAAAAGTCGCTGCCCTTGTTGTCAAACGATTCGAATTTTACCGCTTTTAATTCAACCTTCTCTTCGTTTCGCATCCTTATATCATCCTTTTCCTTTGCTCTCGGTACCGCGGGTGCCGCTTCTACCGGCCTGACCGGCGGCTGCGGCGGTGCAGGTGGTATCGGCTGTGCCGCCGCTGTTTCCTTGGTCTCTCCGACCAGTTTGCGCACAAGATTTCTGCCAAACGCAAAAGGCATAATCTGCACAAGGTTGCTGACGAGCAAGTCCTCTATCTCAAGGCGAAAGCTTGTTTTGATAAGCAGTTCGCCGCTCGAATCCGATACCGTATCCCGGGTGATCTCCCGGACAACAGGCGGTGAAATATTGATGTTCACGTGCAGCAGATCCGCAAGCGATGTGGAGGACGAACCGACCATCTGGTTCATCACTTCACTGATAGCGCTTAAATACAGCTCTTCCACATCAGTATCCGAACCGACCAGAACCTTTGTAATCGAGAGCGCGTCATCCTTCTTCAACAAAAACACATTGGTGCCGTCAACGCCTTGGGTGTACGATACCTCGGTGGCGACCATGGGCTTATCATAATCGTCGAGATACTCATTGCCTCTGCAGGTGCTCACCCGCGGCGTGGTGATATTCACCCGCTTCCCAAGCAAAGTCGATAACGTCGTGGCCGATGTTCCCATGCATATATTGCCGATTTCTCCGAGCGTGTCCTTTTCCAGCTCGGAAAGGGTAATATCCTCAATGCTGCTGATAAGCTCGTTATCGTTCGACGGTGTCTGACTCATCAACGATACCCTCCTCCATAATATCCGCGATTTTGACCGCGTAGTTTGAACCCTGCATACCCACAAACCCTTTAAACTTGGGAATATGCTCAACCTTAACGGTCACCGGGGTATGAATACTGTGATCCACTTTTATCACATCGCCAACCTGCGTGTTGATAATATCGCGCACTGTGGCTTCTATTTTGTTGAACACGGCGCTCAATGTCAGTGTGACGCCCGAAAGCCCCTGTTTGAGCTCGCTTACATTCAGTGTGCGCTTGTTGAAATCCTGCTCGGAATACCAAGTTTTCATCACGAGCTTTTTCGCGACGGGCTGAACCGCCACATTGGGTATGCAGATATTGATGATATCCGAGACCCCGCCGATCTTCACGTTCATTGTGATGATGGCAATCGGTTCGTTGGCGGAAACGATCTGCACATATTGTGAGCTTGTCTCAATTCTGTCCAGCCGCACTTCCACCTTGTTGATCTTTTCCCAGGCTTCATTCATCAAAGCGAGCATCTTTTTTATAATGCGCTCCATTAAAGACAGCTCTATTTCGGTGAACGGCTTGTCGAATGCCTGAAGCTCTCCCGACCCCCCGAGCAGGCGGCTGACGATTTCATATGAAACCGCAGAGGAGATGACAAATAGCGAATTGCCCTGAAGCGGCGGCATACTGATGATCGAGACCACAACCGGTGAGGGCATCGAGTTGCTGAGCTCGGAAAACGACTGTTCTTCAATGGATATCACATCCACTTCACAAATAGCCCGCAGTGTTCCGGAAAGATACGTAGAAAGGCGGCTCGCATAATTGTCATAGATAAAATGCAGCGTCCTCATCTGCTCTTTAGAGAATTTGTTGGCGGTGCGAAAATCGTATTTCTTGATAGCCTGAGCGTCTTCAACGGCAACTTCCTCCACAGGGGATTCTTTGCCCGATGTTAAAACGCTCAGCAGCTCATCTATTTCGTTTTGCGATAAGATATTGGCCAAAATTCATACTCCTTCGCAAGCAGCCCTAAAATTATTGTATCACATAATCATTAAAATAGATCGTTGTAATATAGTCAAGCCCCATCTTGCTTTTCAAATTATTCACGATCTCGGTTCGCAGCTGTTCTTCAATGCCCTGGCTTCTCAACTCTTCTTCGGTTTTGCTTCTCAGTGTAAAAACAATGTTATCACGAATGATATGATTGTTTTCTGTTAAGTACTTGGTTACACCGGTTGGGTCTGTTGTGGAAATTTCGAGCACAATGGTGGCTTTCAAAAGCCGTGTGCTGTCTGAAATGTTTGTTACAAAATAATCACCCGGCACATAAAACATCGTTTCGGGCTGCGGCGGCGGAGCTAAAAACAGGAAATAAACGGCAGCTCCCGCTACCACAATGACCACACCGACGATAATCAGAAT
>JAEZNC010000179.1 GCA_023441905.1 Bacillota bacterium
TAGCGGCAGTCAGTCTGAATGAGTCTTGTGTCCGTTCATAAACTCCCTGCGTCAAATGGGACGATGTTCGCGTTACCAATGGCCCCCTCAAGAGGGGGCTGTCACCGTCAGGTGACTGGGGGAGTGAGGATTTGTGTCTCTTAAAAAACTGCTTTTGCATGAACTCCCTCCGTCAAATGCCGGATGAACATCCGCCATTTGCACCTCCCTCCAGAGGGAGGCATGGGCGATGCGCTTCATTGGCTTCATCGAATGGATGTTACCAATAGGCGACTGAGGAACATGCCATCAATCACTAAGCGATGATTAAGCCTCCATTTGAAAGGAGGTGGCACGCGCAACTTGACAGAAGATTACTTATCCTGTCAAGCAGGTCCATGAAAACTCAATGGGCTTATTCTGCAGAAACCGTTTCTTCTGATTCGGTCAGCGCCTTCCTCTGCGGCAGCAACAGCAGCATCGACGTGCGCTTCTGATACGCGTCGTAATCGCTCTTTGTATCATTCAGCCGATTCTCCATCATCGGGATGCTGATCAGCACGAACAGCAGCGTCATCAGCACGGGCGCAATCACCGGCCACCACA
The DNA here is from genome assembly GCA_023441905.1 of Bacillota bacterium. GTDB lineage: Bacteria > Bacillota > Clostridia > Christensenellales > SZUA-584 > SZUA-584. Next base: position 586 of record JAEZNC010000179.1, read on the forward strand.
GCGCGCTTTGCGTGCCCATCTGTATCAGCCATACGCCCCACCATAAAGATACTTCGCCGAGATAGTTCGGGTGCCGGGAATATTTCCAAAGTCCCGTCTCAATGTTTCTGCCGCTGCCCGCATTCTCTGTTCTGAACCGGCGCATCTGGCCGTCTGAAACGATCTGCAGTGCCACCGCGCCGAGGCAGACCGCAAAACCGAGGACAGAAACGATGCTGATCGTATCTTCGCCGGAAACCGCGCAGAAATAAGCGGGAATAAGATTCACGAACACAAAAAGCGTGGGAACCATGTTGATGCCGAAAAAGTTGGTGAGCAGCCAGAGCTTCGGGTTTTTATCATGCAGCATCGTATAGCGCCAGTCCTGATGCGCCATGCCGCGCCAGCCGATGACCCAGTTCATCGTGAGCCGCACGCCCCAAATGGCAAATGTGCCGATATAAAGCATGTCCACAGCGTCCAGATGCCCCGCGTCGAGCAGGAAGCAGATGAAAAGCGCAAGCGGTGCGACGCTCCAATACGGGTCATACAGGCTCGCGTTTTTAAAGAGCAGCCCGACGGCCCAAACAACCACGGTGGCGGCAGCATCGGCAATGAGGTAAGCGAACAGACCCTGAAACGGCAGCAGCGCAAACACAAGCAGCCCGATCACAAACGCGGCGGCCTAAACAAAAAGTACGATAAGCAAAGAAAGGCTCTTGGATAATTTCATGATATAATACCTCATATTTCATATATGATGCATTATACAACAAGTCAGAGCCATGAAAAACAGTGGAGGCGTGTTATTTCTTTCTGCCGCCCATCATATTGCCCATCATGTTCATCATATTCATCATGTTGCTTATATTGCCCATGCTGCCCATGTTACCCATGCCACCCGTGTTGCCGCCCATGCCCCCCGCATTATTGCCCGAAGAACCCGTGTTGCCGTTAAAGCCGCCCGCGTTGTTGCCCGAATAACCCGTGTTGCCGTTAAAACCGCCGGCGTTGTTGCCCGAATTACCCGTGTTGCCGTTGAAACCGCCGGTGTTGCCGCCCATGTTTCCCGTGCTGCCTGAGTTGCCCATGCCGCCCATGAACTTGAACATGTCTTCGGGCTTAAAACTGCCCATATTACCCATCATGCGCATCATGTTCTGCATATTGCGGAACTTGCTCTGTTCCTCAGGCGGCATAAACATGGACAGCGCTTCAAACATTTGATCGGGATTCGATGTGTTCATATTTCTGAGCTTCTCCATTCTGCGCGTCATGCGCTCGAAATTGTCCTGCATGCGGGCTGATTGGGCGAGCCCCTGCATCATGGTCTTTGAGTCGCTGCCCGCATATTGCGCCAGCACGTCAAGCAGCGCCTGCTGGCGCGCCAGCCGCGAAAACGAATTGAGCCCCGTACCGCTGCGGTTCGGCGCGGATACGGGCGGGTGGAGGCGGTATTCTTCTGTCATATGCTGAGCGCTGAAGATGCTATGTATGGCTTCTTTGTCGGCGGCGCTCACATACGGCTCAATTTTCTTGAGCATCTCGAAAGTGGACTGACGGTTTAGACCGTCTTTAAGCGTCATCGCCAGCAGAAAACTCAGCTCGGGAGAAAACGACGCGTGGCTGATAATATCTCCGTAGCCCATCTGACGGGCGGGCATTGGCTGCGCCTGCGCAGCTCGCGATGGCTGCTGCTGCGGCCTCCGCGGTGCGGGGCGCGAACCGAAAGGAAATCTTGGCATAAAGAATTCTCCTTTTAAACTGATCTTGTATCATCGTATGCCATTTGGCGCGCGTACGTGCACTTTGACGGCCACGGCGAATATATATAAAGACAAGAGGGTAGCAAAAACAAATGGGAGGGGACATATATGCCGAAAAAAGATCTGCGGCAGATGAAGACTGATAAAGCCCGGTGCAGCCAGGACGATATTCGTGAAGCCGCGAAGAAACTCAATGTTGACCCGAATGCCATTGAGGAAAGCAGCGTCAGAAGCATTGAGGATACCATTTCGCAGTATGAGAATAAGAGCGAAGGTGAGCTGATGGGCGACCTTGAACGCATGATCTCGCAGGGGCGCAAGGATGGCTCGTTCTCCGACGAGATGCTTGAAGGGTTTATTCAGAACGTCGCGCCCATGCTCGACAACGAACAGCGCAAAAAGCTTGAGAGCATCGCGCAAATGATCAAAATGAATCAGATTTAAGGGGACACATATAAACGTCGCACGCTGACTTGAGCTAGCCATCAAATCATGCTGTCATCGCAAAATCCTGCCACAGCGCTGCGATTTCTTTGCATTGGTTTCTTTAATACTGAAAAGATTATTATTTGTTTAATCATATGAAACTTTCAAATATTAATATTGCTGGATTCGTGCTTTGTCATGCTGATCGCTGTGCATTTTAACAACAAAGAATAGATGGTGTGAAACCGGCATGCCATATGGTATAATGCAAAAAGATTACGGAGAGGATTGTTGTATGAAGAAAACAGTCGTACTGACGGGCGGCGGAACAGCCGGCCATGTGACGCCGAATTTGGCGCTGATTCCCAAGCTGAAGCAGATGGGTTTTGATATCGAATACATAGGCACGAAAAACGGCATGGAGAGAGAGATCATCGGCAAAACAAATCTGCCGTATTATGTGATCAGCGCGGGCAAGCTGCGGCGCTATTTCAGCCTCAAAAACTTTACCGATCCCGCCAAGATACTGGCCGGTTATATGCAGGCCAAACACATACTCAAAAAAATTAGGCCGTCCGTGGTATTTTCCAAAGGCGGCTTTGTCAGCGTGCCCGTCGTGTTTGCGGCGAATAAACTGGGAGTTCCCGTGGTGCTGCACGAATCGGATTACACGCCGGGGCTCGCGAACCGCCTTTGCATACCGCGCGCAAATAAGATTTGCGTGGCGTTTTCGTCCACGCTCAAATGCATTCCGGAAGGCAAGGGCGTCTACACAGGGCTGCCGATCCGCGAGGCGCTGCTGCACGGCAGCCGAGAAGCGGGGCTTAAACTCTGCGGCTTTTCGGGCAAAAAACCGGTGCTGCTCGTGATGGGAGGCAGTCTCGGCGCACAGCCGGTCAACGAGGTGCTGGATGTCATCATGCCCGAGCTCACCAAAAAATACGATGTGATTCATATACGCGGCAAGGAAAATATGCTCGGCGGTTTTCTTCCCGCAGGATACAAGCCGTTTGGCTATGCGGACAGCGAACTGCCTGATCTGTACGCGGCGGCGGATATCATGCTGTCGCGCGCGGGCGCGACAGCGGTTTTCGAAATTCTCGCGCTTGCGCTGCCTGCGCTGCTTGTGCCCTTAAGCAAAGCGTCAAGCCGAGGGGATCAGGAGCTCAACGCGCAGCATTTTAAAGAGCAGGGCTTTTCGCACGTGCTGGAACAGGAAGACATGAACCCGGAAACGCTGATGAAAGCGATAGATACGCTTTATATGAACGCCGGAAAACTCAAGGAAAGAATGAAGCAGGAACGCGCCGCAGCCGCGGCCGATACTGTCTCGGAGATTATTGCCGATGCCGCAAAATGACGCGCTCGTCTCGCTGGTGAGACGCTACTTAACAGAATCGGGTGAGAAAGCCAAGCAGACGATGGAGGCGCTACTCGCGCTGCCCAACGCGCCGCGGCGCATATATGGCATGATAGGCAGCGAAGACCGCCGGGCTGCGCTGAAAACGCTCGCGGATATCGCAAAGAAAAAGATCGGTAAAGAAACGCTCGAAGCGCTCGTGATCCGCGATGCGGATGCGCTGATGGCGATGGATGACGACAAAGCGCGCAAGAGTATTTATAAGCTGATCGGGCTCATTGCGCCCGACGCATGCGCGGACAAGCTGGTTGACGCGCTGAAAACGGAACAGACGCGGTTTGTACGCCCGTCCATCATACTTGCGCTCGGCAACACGAAAGACCCGCTACGCTACCTGAAAAACTATGTGGTGGAGCCGGGGGACGACAAGCATGTGCAGGCTGAGCGCGATGCGCTGAAAAAAGCGATGGACAAGGCGGCCGATACGTCGCAGCAAACGCCGTTCGTACCGCGATTGCCCGAAACGGCCACGCTCACGGCAATAAAGCCGGAAGCGCTCGAGGCGGAGCTTAAGGCAAAGCAGATTCCGTACCGTCCGTGGCGTCTCAAAGACACCTTCGATGCGCCGTCTGCCAGCCTCAACAAGCTGCGCTGCTTCGAGGATGCGCTTTTTGATGCGGGTGGGGCGAACGATTTCAGCTCCGTCGCGCAAAAGCTTGACGCCATGGGCTGCAAGGGGTATTTTTACCGTATTGAAGCGGGGGCGCTGCGCCCTGAAAAACGGCGTGAAGCGATACAAAAAATCAGCGCGGGCCTCGCGGCGTACGGTTACACCGACAACCCATCCGCTTATGCGTTTGAGCTTCGATTGCTTGGGGGGCACCTGTATCTCAAATGGGATGATCACCGTTTCGATTACCGGAAGGAATCCATTTCGGCCAGCATCAATCCTGTGACGGCGGCGAGCATCATGCGGGTTTGCGAGCCATATATGATGCCGGATGCCGATGTGCTCGATCCGTTCTGCGGCAGCGGCACCATGCTGATTGAACGCGCTATGATAAAGCCTGCGGCGTCACTCGTGGGCGTGGATATTTCCGCGCAGGCCATCAAGGCGGCGATCGCAAACCGCCGCGCTAGCGGGCTGCGCATCGCGTTGATTCACGGCGATATACTTGGGTACGGCGCGGCGCAGTACAACGAGATCATAGCGAATATGCCGTTCGGCATTCGCGTTTCGGGTCACGAGTCGAACTTAAAGCTATACGCGGCGTTTGCGGACAAGCTGCTGGCGCTGCTCAAAAACGGCGGATATGCGTTCTTGCTGACGCAGGAAAAGAAGCTGCTGCTGAGTGAAATTGGGAAGCGGGAAGCGCTGAGCGTGATTCATGAAGAAAACTTCGAGTCGGGCGGGCTGTGCCCGACGCTGTATATTATTCAAAAGAAAAATTGAGAGTTTTGGTGAGCTAAGAAAGCCTTCTTCTTGAGGAGAAGGTGATGCGCAGCACCGGATGAGGTGTCAAACGGTCCAGATAAACACATCATCAGTCGCCTGAGGTCGTCAGCGCCGCGAGTGCTGTCACCGAAAGATGACCGGAGGAGAAAACGGCTTGAAACAGGGCTCTAATTTGGAGTTTCGTAACGCATTCTTCTCAATCTTTTCGTGGCTGTCATCTGAGTAATTATTGACAGCCTGAAGCTATTTTCCTTGAGGATTAGGTTAGTTTGATGGAATTTCCTCTTCTGTCATGCATACCGCTGTGTTTTGAGCGTAACAACGTGACTATGCAAGGGAACATCCTGAGTATATTTGCTCTTGACCATGGGAGTCCTCTTCCGCTCACGCTCCATCGGAATGACAATTGTGACTTGGTCGACAGTCTCGTCTTGAGGAGAAGGTATGTGCAGCACCGGATGAGACGTCTGACGGTTCATATGAACACCTCATCAGTCGCCTGTCGACGACAGCTTCGCCTCGGAGGGGAAGCTTTAAAGACAAACACGTTTCGATAATGAAATCGCCCTCTTCGGGCTTAAGAATCAAAACGATGCTATAAGGAGCTAATGCATGAGCGATCTTGTGACCTTCGGAGAACTGCTGATCGACTTCACGCCATCGGGCGAGCAGAACGGGCAGAAACTGTTTATGCAAAACGCGGGCGGCGCGGTGGCCAACGTGGCCGTCGCGGCGAAAAGCTTCGGATGTTCATCGGCACACATCGGCATGGTGGGGGCTGACGCATTCGGGCGGTATCTCAAAGGCGTGCTGGATGACAAGGGGGTGGATACGTTCGGCCTCATCATGTCGGAAAACTACAATACCACGCTCGCGTTCGTGCACCTGTTTGAAAACGGCGAGCGCGATTTTTCGTTTTACCGCAAGCCCTCCGCCGACATTATGTATGCGCCCGAGATGATCGACGACAGCATGATACGCGGCGCGCGCATCTTCCATTTCGGCTCGCTCTCGCTGACCGACGAACCGGCGCGCAGTGCCACATGGAGAATGCTGCAGATCGCGAAAGACGCGGGTGTACTGATTTCTTACGATCCGAATTACCGCGCGCCGCTCTGGTGCAGCGAAGCCGAGGCCAAAGCCATGATGCTGCAAGGCCTTCAATATACGGACATTCTTAAAATATCCGACAACGAAGTCGAATTTCTTTTCGGCAAAATGCCGTATGAAGACGCGGCGGCGATGCTTATTGAACGCGGTGCGAGGCTTGTTTTTGTCACACTGGGCAGCGACGGTGCGGTGTTCGCGTGCAAGGCGGGCACGGGCAAAGTGAAAGCTTATCCGGCAAACGCGGTGGACGCGACGGGCGCGGGAGACTGCTTCACGGGCGGTGTGCTCTCGCAGCTGCTGCAAAGCGGCAAAACG
>JAEZNC010000196.1 GCA_023441905.1 Bacillota bacterium
ATATGTCAAGCATTCAGCGGTACATAGCTTTCGCGCATATCAGCAAATATACGTTAAGCGGCATTCTGGCTCAGGGACAAGTCCTCATCATTATTCTGCTGACGCTCAATCCGATGAAGAGGAGCCACCAAACGGCTTTGATTCTTTGCGGCATAACGAGTGTGGCGGCAATGGCTTCCATGTTGATTGAGGGCAGCACCGATCCGCTGCCGGGTATTTTTGTACCTTTGATTTCGGGTACAGTCAGTATCATCATCAACAACTATTCAACAAGGCTCAAAGATCAGCTGAACAGAGTGGTGGAATACAGCATGATCGTCAAAAAGAACGAGCAGATGCTGCACTCGCTTGCATATTATGATTCATTAACAGGCCTGCCAAATAAAAAGACGCTGATGGATCAGATCGAGATGCTGCAAAAAAGAAGCAACGTCTTTTATCTTGTTTATATGGATGTTGACAATCTAAAGAAAGTGGCCGATACGCTGGGGCGGAGCATCTGCGATGCTGTTTTGCAGAGCGTGGCGCAGCGGTGGAAACAATATTGTCGTGACGAGGATTTGCTGGCAAGGGTGGGCTTCTCTGAATTTGTGATTCTCATTTGCCGCGACGCGGACACCGAAGACATTCGCAGCTATCTGAGGGGTTTTTGCGATGCGTTAAAAGAACCTGTCTGTATCGGGCACAAAGAATTTCAAATGCATGTTCTCTTTGGCGTGGCAAAGTATCCGAACCATGGTGCCAGCGCAGAAGAATTGCTCGGCAATGCGGACATTGCACTGGTTAAAGCCAAAAAGCTCGGAATGAACGTTTGTCAGTTTTTCAGCAATACATTGGGAGATGAAGCGAAGAGAAAGGACCGGCTGGAGAATGATTTGGCGTACGCCATTCAAAATAATGAGCTTTTTTTGGTGTATCAGCCGCATTACTGTTGCGGCTCATTCGAGCCGCGCGGGTTTGAAGCGCTGGCCCGCTGGAATCACCCGGAGCTTGGCGTCATCAGCCCTGTTGAGTTTATACCGATTGCTGAAGAAACCGGCATGATTAACGACATCGGCAGATGGGCCATTGAAGCGGCTTTGAACACGTTAGCCGAACTTCGCGATAAAGCCAATATCAATACCGTGATCTCGGTCAATCTATCTGTGAAGCAATTGCTTGACCCGTTGTTTGCCGCAAGGGTTAGCGGCTTTCTCAAAAAAACCGGGCTTGACAGCGGGTATCTGGAATTCGAAATGCCCGAAACGGTTTTTGCTTCGGACTGCGGAGATGTGATCGGCGTTTTGAATCAGCTGAAAAATATGGGCATCGGATTGGCCGTAGACGACTTTGGAAAGAGAACGCCTTCGCTTAACGATTTAAGGGCAATGCCAGTTAATCTGTTGAAGATTGATAAAGCCATGATTGACAGGACAGCCCTATCTGATCGTATGACGGAAGCTATCGTAGCTTTTGCGCATACCCTTGGTCTAAAAGTGGCTGCAAAAGGCGTTGAACAGGTGCAGCAGCTGGAGTATCTCTCGGCAAAGGGATGCGATTATGCTCAGGGCTATTTCTTAAGCAGACCGGTTTCGAAAGATCAGATTTCAAACGTTTATTCTTAATGACATATCCCGAAAAGCCTTGGAGTGAACGATGGATTTTCTTCTTATTGCTTTTTGGTCGGCTTTACCGTTTTGCATGTCTGCCGGATATCCGTATGGCTGTTTTATCAATGTATACCGAAATGATCAATCGATCATCTATGATCTTTTCAAAAACGAATCGTACCGGAAATGGAGATTATTATCCGTCAAAAAACAAATCGTTAAAATACTGCTAATATGGTCTATAGCAGAAAAAATAGCCAGTTGCTAGAATAGATGTATGATTGTTTGAGCAGGTCTTCCGTAACCGGTTAAGACACTCGAAAATTCAGTAAAAACTTAAGAAGCGAGGTTACCCTATGAAAGAGTATTTCTCCGGCGTACCAAAGATTCAATACAAAGGAAAAGACGGCGATGCGTTATCGTTCAAGTTTTACAACCCTGACGAAAAACTGAACGGCAAAACGATGAAAGAGCATTTAAAATTCGCCATGTCCTATTGGCATACGCTTTGCGGCAACGGTGCGGATATATTTGGAATGTCGGGCACCATGGATAAAACCTTCGGCGGGCTTACCGACCGCGAGATATTCGAGCACAAAGCCTATGCGGGCTTCGAATTGATGGAAAAGCTCGGTATTGACTATTTCTGCTTTCACGACCGTGACATCGCGCCCGAGGGGGCCACGCTGGCAGAAAGCAACGCGATTCTCGACGATTTCGTGGCGCTGTTGGAAAAGCTGATGAAAGATACCGGCAAAAAGCTGCTTTGGGGAACGGCCAACCTGTTCAGCAACAAGCGGTTTCTGCACGGTGCCGCCACATCATGCAACGCGGATGTGTTTGCGTATGCGGCAGCCCAAATTAAAAAAGCGATGGAGTGCACAAAACGCCTCGGCGGCGACGGCTATGTGTTCTGGGGCGGCCGCGAAGGGTATACCACGCTGCTCAATACGAACCTTGGCCTCGAACAGGATAACCTCGCACGTATGCTGACGATGGCGCGTGATTATAAAAAGAGCATCGGATTTGAGGGTGATTTCTATATTGAACCCAAGCCGATGGAACCGACAGCTCACCAGTATGATTACGATGTGGCGACTGTGCTTGCGTTCTTGCGCAAATACGGCCTGGATAAAGACTTCAAAATGAACGTGGAAGCCAACCATGCCACCCTTGCGGGGCACAGCTTTGCGCATGAGCTGCGCGTGGCGCGTGAAAACGGCGTGTTTGGTTCGATAGACGCGAATCAGGGCGAGGTGTTCAACGGCTGGGATACCGACAACTTCCCGACCAATGTGTATGATGTGACGCTCGCGATGTACGAAGTCATCAAAGCGGGCGGCTTCACAAAGGGCGGCACCAACTTCGATTCGAAGCTGCGCCGCGAATCCATTTCGACGGAAGACGTGTTCCGCGGGTATATCGTGGGTATGGATACCATGGCGCTTGGCTTCAAGATTGCCAGCAAGCTGATTGCGGACGGCCGTATCGACAAGTTCGTGGACGAACGCTATGCAAGCTACAAGTCCGGTATAGGCGCGAAGATCGTGAGCGGGCAAACGGATTTCGCCTCACTCGAAAAGTACGCGTTGGAAATGGGCGAAGTCAAATCGAACGCCAGCGGGTCGCAGGAGTATCTTGAAGGGATTATCAACTCTGTGATTTTCGGCTAAGCCTTAATACAGACTCGACACAAAGCCGTATCGTTTTGCCGCGATACGGCTTTTTCTGTGCCTTATCGGTTGAGCTCATAGCCATTGTATCAGCAGCAGAGTTGACTGTTATATCAAAGCGCTTGTGCTTACTCTCTATCAGGCTGTTAAGGACTGTATTGACTTTTGTTATACGAAAAAAATTCTTCGCTAGTTGAGAAAGGGGTACAACGCATAGGATAAAATCAAAAGTCAGTTAATTATTGTTGGTGACAGCTCATGCTTTTGGTTTTGCAGTTTAGTGCTTAAAGCAGAGAGCCAAAAGCCTGTACGTATTGCGACGCAAATGCTGTTTTGTTCGGCTGCGCATACCTGATATTGCGGTGCTATGATCTCATTTTTAAATATATAGTGGTTTTTAGCTGCACGTATATGTAAAAAACAATGATAAAAGTAAAAGAGTAAGTTTCCTTACTGGATTTTTTTATCATTAAAATAATCCAGCTGTATGAAAAGAATATCCGGACATGTTAAAAAAAAGCATGACCTTCACAAAATTCACTATTCATCGTTTTTCATATGTACGGTAACATGACAACATCAAAAACATAAGGAGGAACCCCTAGATGTCTAAAAAATTAGGCGGTCTGATTTTGGCGCTTGTTATGCTGGTCGCAGCTTTTGCGGCTTGTGCGGCTCCCGCTCCCTCTGAGAGCGCTCCCGCTCCCTCTGAGAGCGCTGCGGCTCCTGTTGAGGAATCGGTTGCCCCCGTGGATGATTCCGGCGCTGGCAAACTTGTTGGCGTAACAATGCCGACCAAGTCTCTCCAGAGATGGAATGAAGACGGTGCAAACGTGAAGGCTGCTCTTGAAGCCAAAGGCTACAAAGTAGATCTTCAGTACGCTGATGAGACACAGGCCATGCAGAACAGCCAGATCGAGAATCAGATCACCATGGGTGTTGACGTTCTCGTTATCGCTTCCATCGACGGTGGCGCGCTGGGCGGCACTCTGGAACAGGCTAAAGCAGCGGGTATCCCTGTTATCGCTTATGACAGATTGATCACGAACACCGAAGCTGTTGACTATTATGCAACATTCGACAACAAAGGTGTTGGCACAATGCAGGGCGAGTTCATCGTCAGCGCGCTCGGTCTTGACAAAGGCGAAAAAGGCCCCTTCACAATGGAATGCTTCGGCGGCGACCCGGGCGACAACAACGCGAAACTGTTCAATCAGGGCGCTATGGAAGTTCTGCAGCCTTACATTGACAGCAAAGTGCTCGTCGTGAAATCCGAACAGATCGAATATCCGGGCGAAATCGCGATCACAAACTGGAAAGCTCAGGGCGCACAGGACAGAATGGACAATCTGCTGACCGCTTACTATGCGGACGAGAACATCGACGTGGTGCTCTCCCCGAACGACAGCTTGGCACAGGGTATTGTGGCTTCGCTGAAGGCTGCTGGCTATGGCACAGAAGATAAGCCGTTCCCGATCATCACTGGTCAGGACTGCGACAAGATCAATGTGGGCCAGATCATCCGCGGCGAACAGTCCATGTCCATCTTCAAGGATACCCGTGAACTTGCGAAACAGGTTATCGCGATGACCGATGCGATCCTTGCCGGCACGGAAGTTCCTGTGAATGCGGAATACGACAACGGCGTGAAGAAAGTTCCGTCCTTCAACTGCGAGATTAAGTTCGCTGACAAGGACAACTGGAAAGCGCTTCTTGTTGACACCAACTATTACAAACTGTCTGATATTCCGGATGCGGAATAACCCTTAATTTATGGTGAATGGCGGCAGCACAGCTGCCGCCATTTTCTTAAACAGAGTTCGAAAACGAATGTTTTGGGCGTTGTTTTAAGAGGATTGGTTTAAGTTTTTAGACAAGGAGTGGTCGCATGTCGGAATACAT
>JAEZNC010000209.1 GCA_023441905.1 Bacillota bacterium
GTTTTATAGTGCCATCAAAAAAGTCATCTGCCCAAATGTATGCATACCTCTTCAGCAATATAGAATGGCTGGTATCGCCATAAATCTTGGCCCCCTCTGAAGAGGGGGCTGTCACCGACAGGTGACCGGGGGAGAGAAAACGGCTAAAGATCAGTCACTTCTCGGGCACTTCACACCTCCGGTTTATCTCTTCGAAATAGCTAATCGACAGCCTGGGCTTCTCCTTGAGGAGAAGCTGTCGCCGGGAGGCGACTGATGAGGTGCTCAATCGGACAGCTTCAGCTCGCTCGCAATCCGGCGCTGCGCACCACCTTCTCCTCAAAGGAGAATGCTTATTCTCATAATATGACTAGGGCTTTTTGGTATTTCAGAACATAAAAAAAGCCCGCTTAGCGCATAAGCAGGCTCTTCTGTCGATATGTTATTTTTGCAGGTGCTCGTCCAAAACGCTCAGGCACTCGCCGAAATTCTTTCGCCCGTAGCCCATACGAAAATAGCTCCCATCTGCCTCATACACAGAACCCGGCAGCAGCAGCACGCCGGATTTTCCAATCAGCTCTTCACAAAACGCATTGGCATCCTCTCCGCTTTTGAGCCTGTGGAACGCGACGGGTCCGGCGACGGGCGTATTATTAATGAAAATATCCTTGTGCTTTTCAAAAAAACCTTCCGCAAGGGCGATGTTGTCTCTGATGATTGATACGCTTCTTTGCAGCAGCGTATCACTGTGCTCCAGCGCAAGCGCCGATAAGAATTCGCTTGGCGCGCTGCAGCAGATGGTGGTGTAATATTTGAGTTTGAGCATCCTGTCATAAACGTCTTTGCTGCGCGTCGCGATCCAGCCGATACGCAGACCCGGCAGCCCATACGCCTTGGACATCACGCCGAGCGACACCGCGTTTTCATAGATATCGCTCATCCACACATGCGGCTGGCCGTCCCACTCCAGCCCCTTATACACCTGATCGCAGAACACAAACAACCCGCGTTCACGCGCAATATCCGCGACGGTTTGCAGCTGGTCATCGCTCAGCGCATAGCCCGTCGGGTTGTGCGGCGTGTTGATCACGATCAGCTTCGTCTGCGGTCTGATCAGAGAAACCAGTTCATCCAAGTCGAGCGTCCAGCCGCCCTTCGCCTGCCGAAGCGGCCACGGGGATACCTCGCACCCGGCCGATGCCGCCACCTCGTAGAGCGACTGATACGCGGGCGACAGACAGATCACTTGGTCACCGCGCTCCAGAAACACCTGCATGAAGCCGTATATCGCTTCTTCGGCACCCGCATGCACGAGAATATTATCCGGCCCGCAGGTTTGGGACAATGATGAAATACGCTCTCTTAAATAAAGGCTGCCTTTCACCTCGGTATACCCGAGCCAAAGCTTATTCAGTTGTTCCGCCGCGCCCGGTTCCAAGCCAAGCAGCTCATCCACCGTCATCGATTCGCAGTCTGACTGAGAAAGCAGATATCGTGTGGAAAACTCATGTTTCTCGTAAAAATCTTCAAGCAAGAATGTGCGCATATTTCCCCCATAGTTTTGTGATTCGTGATATATCATTGAGAACAACTCTTCGGTCATCCAATCCGCTGCGCAGTGAAGAGCGAAGCGACGACGGCAAAGTGGATGAGGCTCTGGACAGATTCTTATCCACTCCGTAGTCATCCGCACTGCGGATTCACTACGTTAGTGGAAAGAATGACCGTTAAAGTCAATTCTCATTAGTAATCATACTTTGCGCGGATGTTCTGAGCGTACTAATGTCATATATATGAAAAGCCACTAATCCGATCTTCCTTTCAACTTCGTCGTCGTCGCTTCGCTCCCACTACGTAAAGGACTGTTTATGAGTTGTGGTTGATTATTGTAACAATAACCGATACATAAGCTTTTCGTTTTGTGTTAGAAAACACAATATGAGTCTGATTGAGCATATCAATGTGACTACAGCATCTCATTCTATTAAACGATTCGCATCTTAAATGTATTTACTCGCTTCCTTCACGCTGAGCGCGCTCAGTGTGTGCGCGGCAAGAAAATCTCTCACCCATTGTGCGTCTGTCTTCGAATACTCGCGCAGCGCCCAGCCAATGGCCTTGTTTAAAAAGAATTCCTTCGTATTGCAACTCTGCAATATCGCACGCGACAAAAAATCGGTATCGGTCTGCTGCTTGTATTTGAGCTGGTAAAGTATGGACACACGCCGTAACCAAAGATGATCTCCCGTCATCCATCCGATAACGACCTGCTCTTTTAATTCCTGATGGCGCAATATAATATCGCCCGCGATCACGGCCAGCATGTCCACGGTGTCCCACCACGATTTTGTGACAATCAGCGTTTCCATGTGGTGAATATCATCAGCGGCAAGGCGGTTTTTCACGTCCATCAGATATGTCATGCCAAGGTACTGAAACTCGCGCTCGGGCAGCTCGAAGCACTTAAAAACAAAATCCCAGTCCACCGCCTTTTCCTTCTTTTTTGCGGCCAGAAAATCGCGGCTGAGCGCGGCGCGCTCCGGCTTTTGCAGCCCTAAGAATGCGAATTGGTTTTTCATGTAGGCGGCCATGCCGGATGCCATGGCAGGGTCGGCGGCATCGTAATAAGCTTTGAAAATATCCATGAGAACTCCTGTTTGGCATTTTTTATATCATATAGCTTTTCGGTTGTACAATCAATGATATTTATCGTTCAACAGCAGCCCGCTTCCGCTGCTTTTCTTTGAGGAAACGCTGGGCTAACAGGCGAATGACCTTATACTGTTCAATACCCTCAACCATCAAATTGTCTGTCATTGACGGCCGCATTTTACCGAGAGACAGTGTTTCGGTACTGT
>JAEZNC010000219.1 GCA_023441905.1 Bacillota bacterium
CGGCGACGCTCTGCTCGAGCAGCACCTGATTGATCATAGAAAAACTGAGGCCCGTCGCGGTGATGTTCTTAAGCTCCTCGAGGTTGTGCGCAATGCCGCCGCCCGTGCCGCCGAGCGTATACGCCGGACGGATAATGATCGGAAACCCATTGTCCTGCGCAAAGGCCATTGCTTCATCAATCGAGCTTGCGATCACGCTGCGCGCGACCTTTTCGCCAATCGATTCCATTGTCGCCTTAAACAGCTCCCGGTCTTCGGCAAGCTTGATGGATTCGAGCGATGTGCCGAGCAGTTCAATACCGAGTTCGTCGAGTATGCCGCTGTCTGCCAGCTCCACGGCCATGTTGAGGCCCGTCTGCCCGCCAAGTGTCGCGATGATACCCTGCGGGCGCTCCTGCCGTAGGATTTTGCTGACCGTTTCGAGCGTGATCGGCTCGATATACACGCGATCCGCCATTTCCTCGTCCGTCATGATCGTGGCCGGGTTTGAGTTGATCAGCACCACTTCATAATGCTCTTCGCGCAGCGCCTTGCAGGCCTGTGTGCCCGAGTAATCAAACTCCGCCGCCTGGCCGATGACAATCGGGCCGGAGCCGATCACAAGTATTTTGTTAAGATCATCTCTTTTGGGCATGCGAATCCTCCGAGATTATGCTAGCAGTTTTTTGAGCGTATCTGTCAGGCTGTCGATATGTGACTTCTGTATTACATACGGCGGCAAAAACCGCAGCACGTTTGCGCCCGCCGTCGCCGAGACGAAGCCGGCACTGAGCAGCTTCTTTTTCATTTCCAGAGCCGAGACGGACGGATCAAGATCGAGACCGAGCATGAGGCCGTTGCCCCGAACCTCAGCAATGGCCGGGCAGGCAGCTTTGAGCGACAGAAGCTGTTCTTTGAAGTACGCGCCCGTTTCCTTCACATGCGCGAGAATGTCCGTATCGAGCAGCTTGTTTGTCACATAATAGGCTGCCGCGCAGGCGAGATAGTTGCCGCCAAAGGTGGAGCCGTGATCGCCCACGGCAAACGCTTTAGCCGCTCTGCCGCGCGCGAGAAACGCACCGATCGGCACCCCCGCTCCCAGAGATTTGGCAAGCACCACGATATCAGGCGTCGCGCCTAGCACCGGCGAAGCGAGCAACTCGCCTGTACGGCCCATGCCCGTCTGTATCTCGTCGGCAATCATCAGCGCACCGTGCTGGTCACAGACCTGCCGTACTGCCTGATAATAGTCTGCGGTGATCGGAATCACGCCGCCCTCACCCATGATGGGCTCAATCAGCACCGCAGCCGTCTTTTCGCTCACAGCCGCTTTGAGCGCTTCAATATCGTTCGGCGGCACGTGCGTGAATGCGGGCATCAGCGGTTCATACGGGATATGGAATCTCTCCTGCCCCGTCGCGGCCAGCGTCGCGAGAGTCCGCCCATGGAAGCTGCCCTGCATGGTGATCACCTCTGCGCGCGGCGCTTCCGCCGCAAAGTGCACCTTGCGCGCAAGCTTCAGCGCGCCTTCCACCGCCTCCGCGCCGCTGTTCCCGAAAAACACATTATCGTAGCCCGTGGCTTCACAGAGCCGCTGGGCCAGCTTCGCCTGCGTTTCATTGTAAAAATAGTTGCTCGTGTGCATCAGGCTGTTGACCGTCTCACAAAGCGTTTTTTTAAGCCCGTCGTCCGAATAGCCAAAGCAATTGACCGCAATGCCCGAAAGAAAATCGGTATAACGCTTTCCTTCGTTGTCAATCAAATAAACATCCTCGCCCTTTACAAAACTGACGGGCAGACGCTGGCCGAACACGGGGTTGTAGTATTTTTCATCGAGCTGCGCAATATCCTGCGTTTTCATGAACTTACTCCCTCACCATCGTGCCGATACCGGTATCCGTGAATATCTCAAGCAGTATCGGATGCGGAATCGTGCCATTTAAAATATGCGTGCGCTTCACGCCGCTTTGAATCGCCTTGATGCAGCCCTCCACCTTGGGGAGCATGCCGCCCGATATCACGCCCTTGTTGATGTAACCGTAAATCTCGTCGATGGAAATCTCGTAAACGAGCGTGGACGGGTCGTTCGGGTCGCTGCGGATGCCGTCGATATCCGTTAAGAATATCAGCTTTTCCGCACTGAGCGCCGCCGCGATGTCACCTGCCACGGTGTCCGCGTTGATGTTATAGCTCTCACCGTTCTCTCCGATACCGATCGGCGCGATCACAGGGATGTATTCATCCATCGCGAGCGTATTGAGGAGCTTCGTGTTGATTTCGGTGATTTTGCCCACGAGTCCCAAGTCGTAACCGTCGTCCGCGAGCATTTTTTCGGCTCTGATGAGCCCCGCGTCCTTACCGCAAAGGCCGATGGCCTTGGCACCCGCGATGCCGAGATGCGTCACGATGTCCTTATTGATTTTGCCCATCAGCACCATCTGCACAACGTCCATCGTCTGCGCGTCCGTCACACGCAGGCCGTTATGAAATTCGGGCTCCACCTCGTACAATTTGAGCAGTTTGTTGATGTCACCGCCGCCCCCGTGCACAACAATCGGGTTCATGCCCACGTATTTAAGCAGCGTAATGTCCTGCATGATCTTTTCGGACAGCTCGGATGAAAGCATGGCCGCGCCGCCGTATTTGATGACGACCGTTTTGCCCGAGAGCCGCCGGATATACGGCAAGGCCTCGATCAGTATATTCGCTTTTTCAAATAACTTATCCATATTATAAATACCATCCAATTTTGCTTAATCCTTCGGTCTCATCGAAGCCGCACATGATGTTCATATTCTGCACCGCCTGCCCCGCCGCACCCTTAATCAGGTTGTCAAGGCACGATACGATCACGACGCGCCCCGCGCGCTTATCCAACACGAAGCCGATATTTAAATTATTGCTGCCGTTCACATGCTTGATTTCGGGCAGAGCGCCATCCAGCACATTCACAAACGGTTCATCCTTATACATCACGTATGCGTCTTTGATATCCTGCTGAGAGACGCCCGCCTTGGGGGCCGCATAAATTGTGGATATGATGCCGCGCTTTAAGGGCACCAAATGCGGCGTGAACGACAGCACCACCGGCTCACCCGCCGCGAACGACAGCTCCTGCTCGATTTCCGAGGTGTGGCGATGCGTCGCGATGCCGTATGCCTTGACCGATTCATCCACCTCACAAAACGCATTGGCCAGCTTTTCACTGCGCCCCGCACCGCTCACGCCCGATTTCGCGTCGATGATGATGCCTTTTGAATCGATCACGCCCGCTTTGAGCAAAGGATACAACGCAAGTATCGAGCAGGTGGTATAGCAGCCCGGGTTGCCGATGAGCTTCGCCCCCGCGATTTTATCGCGGTAAATTTCGGGCATCCCATAAACGCTTTGGGAAAGCAGATCCTTTGCGCCATGCGGCATTTTGTACCACGCTTCGTATACGCTTACATCCGCATATCGAAAATCCCCTGACAGATCAATCACGCGGGCACCGCCATTGAGCAGCACCGGAGCTGCCTCAGCCGATGTGCCGTGCGGTAAACACGTAAAAACGATGTCACTGTCCTTAGAGAATTGTTCAAGCTCGATATCATCAAGCACGGTATCAAAGCCCATAAAACTCGGGTATACCGCGCTGAGCTTCTGCCCCGCATAGCTTTTTGACGCCGCATGCATGATGCGAACGTTCTTGTGGGCTGCAAGCAGCCGCATGAGCTCCGCGCCCGCATATCCCGTTGCACCGACGACGCTGACTTTCACCACTTTCGTTGCCTCCTTGTATTATCTATTAATAAATATACATTTAAATGCATAATAATGCAACTTTTTTTTTAAAAAAACCGCTGCTTCATGAGAGGGAATGAATACAACAGAATATTTAAAGGCCGAAAAGCTTAGACCGGCGAAGCGTAGCGCTGTTTTGAAGCCTTAAAAACCATCGGCAGGAAAAAGCCGCCAAAAAATGCGCGTGAATTAATCGGCGTTTCTCGGAATAACGCGGCTGAAAAACTGCCAAACTACAATCGACATCACACACATTTTTAAAGGGGGCTGACCGCATGAGAAAGGTGATTCTATTATTTGGCGTACTGGCCGTAATTGCATTGGGCTGGTTTTTATACTTTAACGAAGGCGATCCTGTCGCCTTTGTCAGTTTATACGAGGTAAAGAATACAAATCTGGCAAACAGCCTCGAGTTTTCCGGGAAAGTCGAACCAGAGAAAATGTATAGTGTCATGAGCGAAACCGGCGGTACCATCGCGTCAATCGGTGTTGCCGAAGGCAGTCATGTCAACAAAAACGACACGCTGTTTGAGCTTGATGCCACGCAAGCCAAAGCGCAGCTGCAGGAAGCGCAGCTCAAATTTAAAGCGCTCAGCAATACCACCACGCAAATGACGATGGCACAAAACGTCACCGGTGCTTTGGCTGAAGAAAAAGCCAAGCTTGCACTCGCATTGTCTCAGTCCACCGGTTACGACTATGAATCTCTCAACGAGGCTTTCGGCAGCAAAGCGGCAGAGGCTGTCACCCAAGCCTCTGCATCCATGGCGCAAAGCCTTAAAGATATTCCCGGCTTAAGCTCAGCGGATCTAACCAATCTCGATACAGACAGCCAGCTTGAACTCGCCGCTCTGGCTGTCAAACGTCTGGAAAGCCTTGTGAACGGAATGACATACAAAAGCCGCATATCCGGAACCGTTGTGTCCGTGAACGTGAACGTAGGCGAGGTGCTTTCGCCCGGTATCCCCGCCATGGTGATTGCGGACACCGATAACACGCTGATTACGGGTTATGTATACGAAAAAGATTTATCGGGCCTTAAAAAAGGCATGGGTGTGACCATCAGCAGCGGAAACAAACGGTATAAGGGCACGCTGACGCATATCGGCTCGGCCGCGACCGATGTGGGCGATGCGTCATCGTTTGATACGATGACCAAAATAGAAATCAAGCCGGATGACTCTTTTAACAAAATGATCGGCGCCGTTGTGGACATAAAGATTGTGAAAGATGAAAAGAAGGATGTGCTCAGCGTTCCGCTTGACTGTCTCACAGATGACAACTGTGTGTTCGTGGTGGGAGAAAACGATATTGCCGAAAAGCGCGCCGTGGTTTTGGGGTTTGAGGATGACTCGAACGCCGAAATCATCCGGGGCCTGATTGCCGGAGACCGCGTCATCACAACACCGCAGAACATTAAGGAGGGCCAGCATGTCAACTATGATCGAGGTGAATGATCTTTATAAAACATACGGTCGCGGCGAAACGCGTGTGCATGCGCTGCAGGGCGTCTCATTAAAGATTCCCACGGGCGGGTTTCTCGCCGTTATGGGGCCGTCGGGCTCGGGCAAAACAACGCTGATGAATATACTTGGCTGTATCGACAGCCAAACGACCGGCGACTATATATTTGCGGGCACCAATGTGAAGCGGCTCAGCACGCAAAGCAAGGTTTATTTGCGCAACAGACGCATTGGCTTTATATTTCAGTCTTTTTACCTGCTGCCAACCTTAACCGCGCGGCAGAATATCGAGCTGCCCATGGTGTACTCCGGAACACCCCCAAGGGAACGCCGCAGAAAATCCTCTGAGCTGCTGGAGCTCACGGGGCTGTCCAGCCGGGCCGGGCATCTGCCGAGCCAGCTTTCGGGCGGCCAGCGACAGCGCGTCGCCATTGCGCGTGCTCTCGTGAACTCGCCTAGCCTGATTCTTGCGGACGAACCCACCGGCAATTTAGACAGCCGCACTGGCGACGATATCATGCACATGCTCTGCCAGCTGAACATGCAGGGGGCCACGATTGTGCTGATTACACACGAACGCAATATCGCTTCGTTTGCGGGTGAGCTCATAGTTCTGAAAGACGGTCAGATTATCACCGAAGAGGAATGCTCATGAAAGTTTCGGATTATGTCGGCATTGCGGCCCATCAGATAAAGAAGAATAAGTTGAGAACGGTTCTGACCGTACTCGGCATCATGATTGGCATCGCATCGATGATCACTGTGATTTCAGTCGGCAATGGCGGGCAGGATATGATCAACTCAGAGCTGCAAAAATTCGGCATCAACAGGGTTTGGTTTTTCCCCAACGACCTGCGCGGCCCTAACAACCTGCTCACCATCAGTGATGCAGAGATGCTGAAGAAAGTCAACGGCGTCAGCCAAGTGGCCCCCAGCGCCTACGAAAAAACCTATCTGTCTTCGGGCGAAACCAACATTGTATCGGATGTGGTGGGCACGACACCCTCGCTCTTTACCATGGAGCAGATGCAGTTTTTAGAGGGGCGCGGCATTACCGAAAAGGATGTGGAATATGCGCGCCGTGTGGTGGTGCTCAGCCAGGAAGCCAAAGAGAGCCTGTTTGACACGAAGAACGCCGAAGGCAGCCAGGTCAGCATCAACGGCCAGAAATATACCGTCATCGGCGTGGAAAAAGAGGATCAGTCCATCTACTCCTCCTTTTTTTCCGGCAAATGTTATATACCCGTCACCACGTTTGACACGATGTTTTCAAATAAGTATCTCGATGAGATATCCGTATCGGTTCAGAACACGGATGCGCTCGACAGCGTGATTGAAAACTGTACATCCCGTCTGCTTAAAAAATACGGGGACGGTACGATCAAAATCATCAATCTGACGCAGGAGCTGCAAAACGCGCAGAATATTCTCGATATATTCAAAACAGTGGTGAGCGCTGTGGCCGCTATTGCCCTGGTGGTGGGCGGTATCGGCATTATGAACATCATGCTCGTGACGATTAAGGAGCGCACCCGGGAAATCGGCATCCGCAAGGCGCTCGGCGCGGGCGAGCATCATATATTGGGGCAATTCCTCGCGGAAGCGCTTTTTTATGCCATGCTGGGCGGATTTCTCGGCCTCGTGGCCGGTATCGGTCTCACGCTCTTAGCGGGCAGTGTGCTGGGCATCAAAACCACCGTTTCGGCATCGGCCGCGTCTTTAAGCGTGCTGTTTTCGGCCACAGTGGGCATCATATTCGGGCTTATGCCCGCTTACAAGGCCTCCAAGCTCGATCCCGTGGAAGCGCTGCGGCATGAATGATGATATTAAGCAATTGCACAAAACCGACAGTCCCCTGCCGTAGATGCCGATTGAGCTTTGATATCCGGCATTCTGTCGCTGATTTAATATGAGATGGCAATCTCACTCCATGCAGATAATAAAACCGCTCCATCGTCAACATCTTTATCAGCGATGGCTTTGAGCAATGATTGCCTACCAGACGGAAAATGCTCGGTCGGCTGACCGCATCCAGCTGCCGTCTCTTCAATAAATCGATCAGGGCTGTCGATATCCTCCTGTCTTGTCATCCTGGGGAGCGAAACGAGTAATGTCACAGCTTGGTTTCCACTTCACAGTCGTCTGTGTTTCGGGTTCTAAATGGCCGATAACATGGCCTTACGTTCGTTTCAGCTTATGACTGAGCACAGCGAAGCCTATGAAGAGCAGATTCGCCGGACTTATTTTATAAGCCGTGCGTGCACAACAAACCGCGCGTTGTCAAACTCATAGCTGCAGGTGCTTAGCGTTAACACGACATCCTGCGCGCTGAGCTTCACATCTGTTTTGTAAAGGCTCTTGTCCTGCACTTCCTGCAAAAATTTGAGCCAGTCGTCATCGCTCGCAAACGCCGTTTCGATATAATTAAAATCCGTTCCCGTCACATAGACGGAGAATATCTCCCATTCATGATCTTCATACAGCGTGTCAAACCGTATGATCCGGTTATTTTTGAATGTCTCCTCTTCCGTGAGTTCCTTGAGCTTGTGAAACATTGAGCCGTTCTTCATGTTGTGTCCGTAAAGCACATAATGCCCTTTGAGCGGGTACGCCTCCGGATCACAGCGATAATCCATGAATATCGCCCCGCTTCTCGACTTTGTACGATCATAACCGTGCGACAGATAGTAATCGTTGTTATCCGTCTGCGTCACAAGATAGCCGATATCCAGGCCCTCAATGGCTATGCGTCCCACGATATCGGGATTCTCCTCCAGTACCGACGCAAAGCATGCCCGGGGGACGGTCGGCACCGTCACCGTTTCAGGCTCAGGCTGTTCAAACACCGCGGCTTCGCTTTCCTGTGGCGGCTCGGAAACGGCCTCCTGCACGGTGCGCTGATAAAGATTGTCCGCCAGCGAGATTTGTATATCGTCACTAACCTGAGAAATAATTGACGGCAGTATGCCGTAAACACACACCAAAAACAAAGCGGCACCGAGCACCACCACGCCAATAATCACCGTCAGCTTCGCAATCAGCTCGCTCTTTCCGCGCGTTTTTTCACGCAGCGCAGCGGGCAGGTTTTTTATATCCATTCTTCCGGGCGAATTAATGATCTGCCATCTTTTCATGTCAAAATCTCCTTACAGCGGCATTGAAAAACTTTAAACCGTTTCATCATTCAATCATCAAAATGACTATATATGTTTTTGGCATTTGAACAGAAAACTTCGGCAATAATAGTCGGATTCACTTAAAACTTCTGCTGTTGTGAGCCCTTTAGACACGGGTGTGCGTTTTGCGGGGTTTTTGTACGGTTATCGCATTTCTTCGCACAAATAAAGCGCCGGCACAACTCATATTTTGTTCTTATTTGTTGCCTTTATAGCGATAAGTCTCTCAGAATTCGACACATATTTACGGCGGATGGAAATTTAGTATGTGAAAAGCAATCGGCCTATGGTATGATCAAAAAAATCAATATCAGCAGGTGATTTATGCAGAGACGGAATCGGTTTAATCTTGTGATCAACATTCTGGAAGGCATACTCATACTTTTCGCCGTTCTTTTTGCTGTCTTTTTTGTGAGGCTCATCAACGATATTCAAGGGAACGCAAACGTCGTCAATTATGCGGGATATGTACGCGGATCCACACAGCGGCTTGTCAAGCTCGAGCTGGCAGGCCAGCCAAGCGATGCGCTGATTGTCAAATTGGACGATTTGATTGACAGCTTGCAAAACGGCGGCGGCGAATACAACATTCGAAAGATATCCGCGCCCGGTTTTGTGTCGAGCCTAAGCAAACAAACGATGCTTTGGGAAGCGTTGAAGGAGGAAATATTTAAGGCACGAGAAACCGGTGCAAATCAGACAAAGCTTTTTGCCCTGAGCGAAGATTATTTCGAACTGGCCGACCGGACCGTGCGCGAAGTGCAGACTTTTTCGGATGACAAAGCATCGAATCTTCAGGCGATTGAAATGGTCTTTATTGCCGATATGTCGGTGATCGTAATCCTGCTTGTCTATAAATCCGTTGCGGGCATTTTGCTGACCCGAAAAAACAGAGCGCTTAACGATATGGCATTTTTGGATGCGCATACCGGCCTTCCGAACAAAAGAAAATGCGACAACCTGCTGCTCAAGCACAGCGAATTAAATCAAAACGCGGCATGCATTATGTTTGACCTCAATAACTTGAAAACCGTTAACGATACGGCAGGCCATAAAGCCGGAGATATGCTGATACTAAGCTTTGCTTCAATCATCAGACGCACCATGCCCGAGGATGTGTTTGTCGGGCGGTACGGCGGCGATGAGTTTATTGCGGTTCTGTTTGACAGGGATGAAAGCACTGTGAAACAGCTGCTGGGTAGCGTGGAGGAAAACGTCAGACTTTTCAACGAGGAACACAAAGATATTTCTATCAGATATGCAGCGGGTTATCAGATGTCCGACGGATGCGACGGCTGCTCACTTCAGATGCTGCTCCATAAGGCCGATCAGAAAATGTACGCGGACAAGGAAAAGAAAAAGCGCCTGCAAAGCGCTTAATATCTGTTATATCCGACTGTAAATGCTTTGTCGCTATTTACTTTAAGCCGGGCGGGTCACCCACATACTTTGAGAATACATCCACATAACGCGTGCCGAACGAGATACTCGTTATTTCACTATAAGGAATTCTGACAGGGCTCTCTCCCCAAATGCCATCCGCATCAAAATGAAAGACATATGCAAATTTCTTAAATACACTGTCTATTCTTCCGATTACATATTCCCAATTTTCATCCTCAAGACTTTCTTTCTCTACAATAATATTTTTATTGAGCTTTTGCAAAGAGGAGAAAACTGTTTCCCAATTTGAAATATCGATATCGGGTATTTTTATGCTGTCGATAAGCCCTTCATTTCTAAGGATATCGATACACTTGTCATCTCTAATTTGAACTTTTTTTAAATCCACATAGCAGCGAATTGAATACCCGTCGAGAATAAAATCATCTTCTTCGATACCTAATAGCAATTTTTCATTTGTTATCAACGGAAAGTAATAAAAGCAATTGATATCATAGCGGAAGAACATTCTGCAAAGGTTTCTCTCGTTGATACTTCGATTCACTATTGCTCTCATTTCTGCTTTTGTCAAAAAGACACCGCCCTTCCGTTAAAATATCAAAACGCAGATAACCCCAAAAGCTTAATCAACCAGCGTTTTCAAAAATATCAGCGTATCGCGGTAATGCCCGTCTTTATCGCGGTAACCGCCCGTCACCGTGCCGAGCACCTTAAAACCGAGCTTCAAGTAAAGCGCAATGGCCGCCGTGTTGCTCGCCACCGCCGCGTTAAACTGCAGCCCGCGAAACCCGTCCTTTTTGGCACGCGCAAGACAATCCTCCACGAGCAGCCGCCCAATGCCCTGCCCGCGCAGTCCCGCCTTCACGGCATACGACGCATTGGCGATATGTGCGCAGCGGCCGATGTTGTTCGGGTGCAGAATGTACACGCCGACCACCTCGCCGTCCTTCATCGCGCAGACCGTCTCAGTCTGAGCGCAAAACATCTCCCATGCCTCGGCCTCGGTCAAAATTTGGTCGCCCGGAAAGCTCTCTCCCGCCGCCACGACCTCGTTCCAGACTGCCGCCGCCTGCGGCAGATCGGCTTTCTCAATGGGGCGTAATTCTATATTCATACGCATCAAACACTTTGCACGAACTGCACGAGCAGCCCGTCAGGGTCCTTCACGAAGAAAAACCGGGTAGCCGGATTCGGCGAGAACGGCCCACTGTGAACTGCGACACCGTTTTCTTTCACAAACGCAAGCTTGGCGTCAAGATCATCCACTGTAAAGCCGATGGAAATGCCTCTGCCTGAAAAGCCGCCCGCACCGCCGATCAGCTCAAGCTTCGTCTCTCTGTCGCCCAAAAACGCGATTTCGGAACCGTTGCCGCCCTCAAAACGCCTGACGACATGAATACCGACGATGTCCTCATAAAACTTGATCGATGCATTGATATCACTCACATGCACCGTGCACCAGCAAAAGCTCATATTCCGTCCTCCTTATTTGCCTATCAGCATTGTAGCATTCATAGTCTGCTCCCTCAAATATATTTTTTGAAACCTCTTGACATATATCACGTCATGACATATGTTTAATATATCACATCGTGATATATTTCAATGTGATATAGGAGGCGCATATATGGATATTCAAAAAGCGAGAAGCCGATATATTCCGATGAGCGAAACCATGCTTTATATTCTGCTTTCGCTGCGCGAGGAGCGCCACGGGTACGGCATTATGCAGCATGTGAAGGAGCTGACCGGCGGGCGAATCGTACTCGGCGCGGGAACAATATACCAGAGCATCGGCAAGCTCGAGCCGGACGGCCTAATTAAGGCTCAGCGCGAAGAAGACCGTAAAAAATACTACCTTATCACACCGCTCGGCAACGCGATTCTTCGTGAAGAGGCGGCGCGCATTAAGCAAGTTTATCACCATATGGAGGAATTGTTATGAAAACAAAAACATTTTGGTTCACAGCGTTTCGTTATGTGGAGCCTGCGGAATATGAACGGTGGTTCGAGCAGCTTGCGGCCAAGGGCTGGCACCCGGTTAAGGTTGGGCAGTGGAGCAGCATTGCGATGCGTTTGAGCGAGGGCGAGCCCAAACAATACCGCTATGTGGTGGATATGCAGGCGTTCCCGAAAAAGGACTATATGCGTATGTATGAGGAGTTTGGCTGGGAGTTTGTCGGCCAGATGGCGAGCATGATGGTCTGGCGGCGCGAATACGAGACAGAACGCCCCGAATCGTTCAGCGACGTATCGAGCCGCATAGACCGCAACAAACGTTTCATCGGTGCTGCCTCCGTATCGTTCATCATGTTTCTTGTCGGTGCGCTTGCAAGCCTTGGCGCATTTATCTTTACGAATGCCGAGGATCATATTGATTTTGGTATCGCGTCAATTTTTCTTTTGATGCTCGCCGGCTTGATTGGCGCTGTAATGATTAAAATGCGAAAGAGCATTGACAAATGACGATCCCGAGACTGTGCGCTGCGGTTATCGCGGCGCACAGACCGCCAATATACTTTTGAATCATGCACACCCGCTTGATATCGTCACTTCTCTCCTGACTTTGTATTGGATCGAAGGTCTTTTTTTTAACAATACCATTGTTATAAGGAAATCTCATATCATCACCCAGTCCGCTGTGAAGCGGATTCGGCTCTTTCACTGATTATTATCCGTTCGCAGGTATATTGAGGCGCTCGTTTCGATTACAAAGAAGTGAATACATCCCCTTATCGGCTTCATATGTTCCGCAGGAAGACTATCGTGCGATTTGAATCTGCAAGGGATTGAATCATTTGTGAATCGATATATCTATTTCCGTCCTGCAGTGCAGGGCTTACGCTCAGTATGACAAAACATCGTCTCTAAATGCGACTGCACAGCATGTGCATCAAGCACCGAGAACCGCTTTCCACTCTTCCTGTTTAAACCCGACAAGCACCGTATCCCCCGCCAGCAATATCGGCCGCTTCACGAGCATGCCGTCCGTCGCGAGCAGCGCGATTTTTTCTTTATCGCTCATGTCGTCCAGCCGCTCCGCCAGCGACATAGCCCGGTACTGCATGCCGCTCGTGTTGAAAAAGCGACGAACCGACAAACCGCTTTTTTGGATCCAGCTTGTGAGTTCGGCTTCGCTTGGGTTGTGCGTTTTGATATCACGCACCTCATAAACAATACCACTCTTCTCAAGCCATTTCTGTGCTTTTGCGCATGTGGTACAGCGCGGATAACAGATAAACTTAAGCACTTACCGTTCCTCCTTTCACTGCGTTCTTTTTCAATTATATCAGATTTGATCGCATAAGAAAAAATTTTATATAAATCAACGGTTTTTGTTAAGCCTTATAACCCACAATGACGATAAAGAATATATATACTTCTTTAAGGGGGGGGCGCCAAATGGAATGGACACAGGACCTGTCGGTTGGGGTGAAGCAGATTGACGACCAGCACAAAGAGTTGATTTCACGCATGAACAGCTTTTTTGATGTGATGAAAAGCGGCAACAAAGAGCAGGAAATATTAAAAATGCTCGATTTCCTTTCAGACTATGTCGTGACCCATTTCCGCGATGAGGAGAAACTGCAGCTGAGCTGCAATTATCCGAAGTATCAGGAGCATCGCCTGCTGCACAAAGAATTTATCGACGATGTGACTAAAATGCGCACAGACCTGGAGAAAAACGGATTTACCGTGGCAACCGGCTCTTTGATATCGAGCACACTGATTGCGTGGCTTACGCTGCACATCAGAAAAGCAGATAAAGACGTCGGCATGTATATCCGTTCAAAGCAATAAGCAAGGGAGGACATACAGTATGGAATTGACACCGGATTTAAGAGTGGGGATTGGCATGATTGATGACCAGCATAAAGAGCTGATTGCCCGCATGAACGCGTTCTTTGATTCCATGAATCAAAACGACAAACAACAAAAGGTGCTCGAGGTGCTCACTTTTCTTGAAGACTATGTGGTGAAACATTTCAGCGAAGAAGAAAAGCTACAGCTCAGCAGCGGCTATCCGCTTTACAGAGAGCACAAAAAGCTGCATACGGATTTCATTGCGGATATCAGAAAGATCAGAAGCGATATCGAAGCCGTCGGATTTACGGTCGCCACCGCAGCGGTGGTCGGCTCTACGCTCGTCTCGTGGCTCACGCTGCATATCAAAAAGGTGGATAAAGGCCTTGCGGCGCATATTATGAGTAAAAAATAAGCGATAGAAAACAGAAAAGGAGCGCCCTCGCTCCTTTTTTATTGCCAAAAGAAAATCCCATTTTATGATCTGTGCCGCATTGCCAGCCATTGCCACAGGTTCAAATCACCCTCAACGCATTCGTTGTTATATACGTAAATCCACACCCAGTGAGAATGGTATGTATAGGGAGGTCTGTCTTCATTAAAATACTTTCCGGCCAACGGTGCTGTTTGTGTTTGTCTCGCTAACGCGAAAACCGCACAGATCAGCCGGATTCACTTCCTCATTAAATTTGATGACCGCTTTGACGGATGCCGCGCCCAATCGCCAGCTACAGCGACAACTTTGTACGTGCTGTTAATACAGATTCGTCTTGACATCTGATCTCATCGAACATGTTTCAGTCCACCCGGATAACGCACCATGCCGTGCCCCATCGTCAGCGTGATATCGATTTTCAGTTTGCCGCCGCCTTTAACGCAGAGGCCGAAGGCAGCACTGACGGTGTGGACGCAGACTGGGGTGTGGCTGCGGGTTCCGGCTCTTCCAGCGGATTCAGCAGAGAATTGAGCACATCATCTGTGAGCCGATCGCTGACAACATATGTGTCGCTTTGGTCCTTCACGAGTTCGTAATATTCAGCCAAATTGGCTTCCGTAATCACCGTGCTCACCATATATTTAATCGTCTGCCCCTGTGCGATTAATGTTCTGCCTTTCGCGATTTCCACCGCGATATCGAAGGCCGCCGCGCCGACACCCGAAGGCGCGGGCTGCGCGCAGACGATCAACTCCCCGGGCTGTGCCTTCAGCATTATGGGCGTCGGTGTGGGCTCGGGCGTTTCATCATCGTTTTTCTTTTTACCGTCATCTTTGGGCGGCGGCGTCACGTCAATGCCGCCGTTTTTAAGCGCATACCACTTCTTTATGAACCCCGCCGTGGCATCACCGCACATCACCTTCGGGAGTACGCCTTTTTCCACAAACGCATCGAGTATACCCTCGGCCATACCTTCCTCGGTGATTATCGCATCCGTGTTGCCGTGCTTGAGATATTCAGTCATTAATTCCTTGGCTTTTTTCTTATCCCATTCTCCGTAAAGCGGGGCGGCAGTTGTGAGCCCGGTGTTGGCTGCCAGCGCAGTGCCGATGGCAGCCGCGCGCTGTGCATCCGCCGCATCATCCGGTTTGCCGAACATCTGCACCACAGTGCCCTCTGCCAAATTGGTTGCGGTAAATTTGCCGTAAATGTCGCCCCAAGCTGTCTGATCAGCCACGACATTGACAGCAAAGCCGCTGTCCGTTGGGGCATCAAACGCCACAACGGGAATGCCCTCGTTTTGCGCCATCATAGCTATCATTTTAAAGCTTTGCGCATCGGTAAACCCAACGACGATCACATCCACCTCGTTTTTAATAAGGCTTCTTAAATCCTGCAGCTGCTGATTAGTGCTGCCGTTTGCATTGCAGTAATAAGCTTTGAATATTGTTTTGTCAGCCTCAGCCGCGCTGGAGGCCTGTTCAAGCCTGTTTAAAATAAGCTCCTGCTCCGAAGACGTGATGCTGCCCACCGTCACGCCGATGCGGATGCCTTCCTCTTCAAACACCGCTTCGGCCATCTCCTGGTCATCCGAGAACAGGCTTTCATCCGTGCCCGCAAGGCCCGCAAGCGTACCCGCATCAACGTCTGAATAGTCATAGCTTTCTTCGTCGGGAGGCGGCGTCAGCGTGGGCAGTGCCGTCGGCTGCTGGGCCGCGGTTTCGGTCTTTGCGCCGTCGCCGAGCAGCAGAACAAGGCCTACAGCTACAACGGCCAGCACACCCGCCGCAATGGCGACAAGCTTATAGTTTCGCTTTAACAAAGCGAGTATGGCGCCCCCGCGAGAGACTCGCCTGCTGCCGTATGTTCGTGCCGCGGATCGCCTTGACTGAGATCGCCTTGCCGAACCGCTTCTTCGAGTTTTCATTTGTATCAATTTCCCCATATACCACTCCTGAAATCGGACGATTGGCTATTCCCACCTATCCGCCAGCGCTGCCAGATCCTCTTTCATTCTCGCAGCGAGCTCGCTGTCGGCACCTTCAATTTTTAGCCGGATACGTGCAAGCAGTGTACCCAGATCACTCTGCGGCACTTCTTTAAGCCGCACAGCACCCGGTGTCTCGACAAAGCTTTGCGTGTCAAACGTATCAAACAGTGCGGGTGCCACCGCGTTGTAGCCGCGCTTTTGCAGCTCAGCCGCATAGACGCCCGACACCGCTTCTTCACCGTGTATCACGAACACACGCGACACACTCGACGGAAAATGGCTTATCCACTCGAGCAGCCCCGCCTGGTCCGCGTGGCCCGAAAAGCCTTCAATCTGCTCAATGGCGGCTTTCACCTGAATCTCCTCGCCGAATATCTTCACCTTACTGCTGCCGTCGGCAATGGAACGGCCCAGCGTGCCGACAGCCTGATACCCCACGAACAGCACCGTGGAATCATTGCGCCACAGGTTATGCTTCAAATGATGCTTAATGCGGCCTGCATCGCACATGCCGCTTGATGAAATGATGATCTTTTGCTGCGGGTCAAAGTTGATTGCTTTGGAATCATCCGCTGTTTCGGCGACGCGCAGCGTTTCAAACGAGAAAAACCGAATGCCCTCGGCTTTAAACGCCTTCGCTTCCTCATCGTAGTAATCCCGGCTGCTCTCCTCAAAAATTTGGGTGGCCGCGATGCCGAGCGGGCTGTCGATATACACCGGCACCTTCTCGAGCCCGGGCACACTGCCGTCCTCAAGCAGCACGCTTAAGTCGTACAGCACCTCCTGCGTGCGTCCCACCGCGAACGACGGGATCACGATATTGCCGCCGCGTGCAATTGCGCGTGTCAGCACATCTTTGAGCTGAGTACGCGAGTCCGTCACCCTATCATGCAGACGGTCGCCATAGGTGCTTTCGGTAAACACAATATCGGCTTCGCTTAAATATTGCGGATCCCTAATGATGGGCTTGTCCTTGTTTCCGATGTCGCCCGAGAACACAAGCTTCGTCTGCTTGCCGTCTTCTCTCACCGTCAGCTCAATGGAAGCCGAGCCGAGCAGGTGTCCTGCGTCCACATAGCGCATGCCGATTTCGTCAAAGGCCTTGACTCTTTCTTCATATCTGAGCGGTTTTAAATATTTAATCGCTTTTTTGGCATCCTCCACCGTATAGAGGGGCTCCACGGGGCTCTTGCCCGCACGTAGGCGCTTTCTGTTCAGCCACTCCGTCTCCATTTCCTGTATATGTCCCGCATCCGGGAACATGATGGAACATAACCGCGCCGTTGCGCCTGTGCAGTAAATCGGGCCGGAAAACCCCTGCTTGACGAGCAAAGGCAGCATCCCCGAATGGTCGATATGTGCGTGAGTTAGAAAAACCGCGTCAATCTCGCGCGGATCAAAAACAAATCCGTCCTTCACCGGTGCGGTCTTTTCGTCGCGCCCCTGCCGCATGCCGCAATCAACGAGCACCTTGTGCTGCGCCGTTTCGATCATGGTGCAAGACCCTGTGACGCATTTGGCTGCGCCCAAGAATGTGATATGCATGTGTCGTCCCCCGTTCCCAAGAAGAAAATTGCAAAAATCAATGTCCTAAGGACATGGCTTATATGTCATGCATTATACACCACTTCAATAAAAATTGCCAGCCAAGCAAGCCATGCAAAAACGGGCGATCTTCCTTTGAATATGTGGATAAAACTCAACTTAATCTAGCTAACTTTTTTGCCAGTCACCTCGCAGCAGCTGCACTTTCCACTTTTGAGACGATCGGAACAAGTACAGCTCTTTGAGATTTTATGAGCTGCGTAGTGATTCTTCGCTTCAGTTCCGCAGAATAAAACTGTCTTTATTGTTATCCCTCTTCTTTAAAGCCGTGACATTGTCGCATTGATTCAACGAAATGAGGGCTGAGATTGGGCAGCAACGTCTTTCATAAAGGCAACGCCTGCGTTCAAGGCACGCAAAAAGCGGGGTCTCCCCCGCTTTCTGTTTGAAATATTCTATCCGAAAAGGCGCGTAAGCAACTCAGCACTTCGGTGACCACACATCACCGAGAAAAATAAGCCCGATTCATGAGGCAGCCGAACCGTCTTTGCTTAACAGCCTTAAGACTTCATGCTTTGCGCCCTCAGCCTCACGGCCGAGTTTGCCTTTTCTTTGAATCATGGATGAAACGATCGTATTATCAATCGTTTGTTTCTATTCAATTTTCCCGTATTATAATGCTTTGGAACAAGCCTGTCAAGCTCAGCAGACGCACTGCTTTTTTAAGCGTTTGAGCAGCCTGCGCTGGTGCTTCATTGACGCACAGAGCATGAGCTTAATCAGCTCCTCCGTGTACGCGATATTGCTTATGTCGCAGGCATAGCTCGTGGCCTTTTCTACCGCCTGTGCACCCATTTTTCTGGCTTCGTGTCTCAGTTCGCGCTTCGTCATGGCGGCCATCGCTTTTTCAGCCACAGCCATGCGCCTCTCGAACAGCGCCACGATTCTTTGATCGAGCGCATCGAGCCGCTGCGCCAATTTATCGTCCATCGTATCACCCCTTACAGCGCTAGTCTGCGCGGAGCGAGCCAAAGTTATTTATGGCGGCAGTGCTCCTGCGCGGCATCGAGCAGCAGCGACACATGTTCGTCATCCACTGTGTAATAGATGTTCTTGCCGTCCTTCACATAACGCACAAGGCGCTGACGGCGCATAATGCCAAGCTGATGAGACACCGCCGACACCGATTTATCGAGCGCCTGCGCAATGTGCCCCACGCACATCTCTTGATCCTTAAGCAAGGCAAGTATGCGCACCCTGTCGGGGTCGCCGAATACCTTTAAAAACTCGGCAAGGTGCTTCGCTTCTTCTATATCCATGGGTTTTAACTCCAAGCCTTCGCTGCATCTTTGCATAGCCGCCCTCCCTTAAGAAAATGTATCGCGAAATCCCGGTATTGTCAACTTAGCCCTTAAAGCACCAGTGAAAACAAAATGAATATGTAGAATTATGGTAGTATTGATGCTATAATTATATAAAACAACAATAAGGTGACATCAAGTGAGTGTTTTTATTGCTTTTTTGGGCATAGCCGCTTGGATTATCGGCCACGAATGGATAGGGCTCTCGGAGTTGACGGCAATCAGCATATTTATTGCCGTATTTCTCGCGCTGCTCTCTATCACCGATATATCCACTTCAAAAAAGGCGAAAGAACGTATCCAAAAATCATACAAATGCACGGCGGTTGTTTTAGATAAAAAAGAGGTGCACGGTTACAGAGGGCGTACAACGCATACAGTTGAGCTTCATTCAGAATTTGACACAGTCATTTTGAAAAAGAACAATATGCGCAAAGATCTGCAGGTTAACGATTCTTTCGATGCATACCCGATCTACGACAAAGATCATAACATCGTCGATTTCGATGATGCCGCAAATATGCAGACTGATCCATTCAAACCCGTTCATATTGCCGCAGTTTTTGCCGTGGCTCTCAGCATATTCTTAGCCGTTAACGACGGCAGCCGTCTGTTGCGCGAGGTGTCCGCAATTCTATTTGGATTGCTTATGAGTGTCTTCCTGCTGGCCATTGGCATCCAATCTCTTCACAGATACATAGTCATTCGCAGTCACAAATTGACACCCATAAAAGCTGTTATTCATGATATTGTTATTGTTCAAAGGACAAGCAGTGACCTGTATCGCCGATATATTAATCCCATATACCGAGCTGTCGTAAAGGGTGAGGTTTATCAATTTTCAGGCTCGGACAAAATTGCGGAAGAAGATAAAGGAAAAGAGGTCACAGCCTATTACGATGATAATAATATGGAGTTTTTTGAAGCAAGCGAAATACGATCAAAAAGCAACCTTATTATATCGCTTGTCTTTTTTGCTATCTCAATAGGTTTATTATATAAAATATTCGAATAGCAAGAACCCCATGTGCCGTCTCTTGGTATAATACAAAACAACCCACAGACGTTCTGCATCGGGCGGAACAGAAAAGAGGTTCAGCATGCCATTTGTACGCATTGAAATCATTAAGAACAAACCCGTGGCTTATAAAAAAGCATTGATGCAGGCCGTTCACGATGCGCTGACCGCCTCTTTGGGCATAGAGGATGATGACCGGTTTCAGCGGCTCTATGAGCTGGACGCCGATTGCTTTGAACGCAGGAGCGCCAAAACGGATCAATTCACGCTGATTGAACTGACGCTGCTTCCCGGCAGAAGCAAGGAGCTGAAAAAAGCCGTGATCAGTGCCATCACCCATACGCTGGGAGAACGGCTTGGTATTGCGCCCGCAGATGTGTTTATCATCATGCATGAGCCGCCGCTCGATAACTGGGGCGTTTACGGCAAGCAGGCGAGCGAGCTGGACTTTCATTATTTGAAGTAAAACGTCTCACTTTCTTGTTTGTATCCTGTGACGATTGATTTCTCATTCTATCCTTTCTGATCATTAGGCAATAATGGCAGGACCAAAAACACCAGTTTAAACTGGCGGGATACACCAGCCTAAAAGAGCCTATTCCCGGCTGCATCTCAAGACGTACAGAAAATGACCTCCTATTACATCATTTGCCCTACGACTGTTAAAGCACTCGTCCGAGATGAGTGCTTTGCTTTTTAACAACTTGCCATTTTGTCTTTCGCTCTGTTCAATGCTTTATGCGAAAGCCTTTCTATACATACCAGGCATATCTGGTGGATTAAAAACGCTGAAGCCCATATGAAAAAGCCGCCCTGCAGCGCAAGACGGCTCCGTTTGTTTGTTGGTTTTACGGTGATGCCGGAGGCCCGCTCATCGTCAGCGTGATCACGCTGCCTGAGGCGACCGTCGAGTTGGCCGCAATCGACTGCGATACCACCTTACCGTCCTCTATGCCACCTTCAAAGACGATATCGACCAGATTCAAAAACCCTCTCGCTTCTGCTGCCGACTTCCCGGCAAAATCGGGAACGGTGACCGTGACCGTCGGCTTATATGTGAGCGTGATTTTTGTGCCTTCACTTGTCTCGGTACCGGCTGCCAAGCTTTGCCCGAAAATCATACCGGGCCATGTATTTCTCGAATTATCTTCAACAAACACCGGAATCAGCCCCGCCGCTTCACACATGGCGATCGCCTTTTCTCGCGTGATCACCTGGTCATACCCCGTTGCGCCTTCAGTTATGAAATCGGGCACATAAACGACCTTACCCGCCGACACCGTGATGGTAATCGTGGTCTTGTAGCTCACCGAGGTGTTCGCGACATCCTGAAAGATGATCGTACCGCGCGGCTGGCTGCTCTTGGCTTCGGTGGCCTTGATCGTGATCTTTGCACCCTGCTCATTGAGCTCCTTAGCCCACGTTTCAATCGCGTCACGTTTGCTGCCGACAAAGCTCGCGACCACGATTTTGTTGCCAAGCGAATATTCGAGTTCAAGCAGATCGCCGTCTTCATAGATGGAACCCGCTGTAATGCTCTGCGAAATGAGCTTCCCTGTGGCCGAGCCTGAATATTTCTCCGTGATGGTAACGGGCAAGCCGAGTTCACCGGCCAGCGCGGTGGCCTGCTCCTTCGTGTAGCCCGAGAAATCCGGCACGGTGATCATCTTGCCCTTGCTGACCACGAGGATGATTTCACTGCCCGTGGCGATCATCTGGTCGGCCTTGACGCTTTGAGACATGATCGTCCCCGCCGGAACATAATCGTCGTACTCCTCTTTCACCGTCAGAACCAAGCCGTTATCTTTGGCAAACGTATAGCACTCCGCGAGTGATTTTGTTTTGAAATCCGGCACCTTGACGGTTGCCGCCGCAACCTCGGGCCCTTTGGAGACGATCACATAGATCGGCGTATCGCGGCGCACTTCATCAACGACTGTGTTGTCGTTGATCTCATAGCGAATGACCTTGCCCTGCGCCACATCGGCGCTGAATTCCGTGGTGATGCGCACCTTGGTCATAAAGTTGTCGTCCGCCCATTTTTGCACCTCGTCCGCCGTCATCGCTGTGAGATCAGGCAGCGGCAGCGTCACGGTTAAATCGGGGCCGAGAGAAACGGTCAGCTTGATAAAGCTGCCCTTTTTCACCCTGCTGCCCGCTTCCGTATCCTGATCGATCACGTAGCCTTCCTGCACGGTATCGCTGTAGGCGTTTTCCGTCGTGATAATCATGCCGTTTTCGTTGGCCCAGAGCTGAGCGTCCGACAGTTTTCCGTTGGTGAAATCGCGCACCTCGATACCGCCGCCAAGCACAAGCACGAGAATGACGACCAGAATAACCAGCGCACCGCCGCCCATGGCTATGGCGGTGATCAGTTTCTTCCTGTCTCTGTTCTCCGTTCTTGGGGGAGTGGGATCCTTGGGCGCGGGCTTTTTAAAACCGCTTCTCTGCTCGTACTTGAAAGACGGTTCGGCGGAGTCCTTCGCCGGGATCTCATGCTTCTGGGGCGTCGGTGTGTTGGCTTCGCCGTCCTTTTTGGTGTAATTGCTCAGAAAGCTGTTGTTGTCGCTCATCTTTTTTATCCCCTCTTAGTTCGTAATATCCTTTTTCTTAAATACCCAGGCAGATATGACTGCGAAAATCACAGACAGCCCAAGCAGCAGTCCGATGCCATACCCGAGGCTCAGAGGCACCCCGTTGCTGATCATCGTCTGCACGGGTGAATACTGCGTGAAAAACTGCGACATCTGCACGAAAGGTATCGGTGTCCAGGCCAGCCAGTGAGCGGATTCGGTATAAGCGAGCATGCTCATACCCACAATGCTCATCACAAAGCAGATGGCAGGCACCGCAATGGCCACGGCGATATTTTTGGCCACCGTTGAAAGCATAAATGCGGTGCAGTATCCGAAAATGATGGTGACGGCGCAGGCCAGGAATTTCGGAATGTAGTAGGCGAGAAACCCGACCGCCCCCGATGCCGTATAGTTCGGGAAACCGAAATCCGAAAATCCGAAGCAAATGCCGGTGGTCACGGTATTGAGCACGGTACCCGCGACATAGATGCCAAGACAGATAATCAGGGCTGCCGCAAACTTGGACATCAGTATCTTAATGCGCGTCTTCGGACGAATCATCAGCAGACGAATGGTTCCGAGCTGGAACTCACTCGCCATGAGCCATCCGCCGAGGATGACCGCGAACAAAGCCACAAGCGCGGAGTAATAAAGGAAGTTCGTCGTCTGGTTTCTCGCGCCCTCGGGCACAAATGTCATATCCGGCTCGTCTGAATCAAGAGAGCTCTGCGCCACGAGAATATCATTGTTGGCTTTATCAATCTGCGCCTGTATAGCCGTTCTGTAACGGTCGTACGATTTGTACTGCTGAGGCAGATACGGGTCTTTGTTGTAGTCTTCCTCGCTGAGCAGCGTTGAATAAGCCAGCTGGCTATTCGCATTTTCGATGCTCGAAATGGCGCTGTTCTGCCATGTGTTTTCACCGGGCACAATATGCTTTTCCAGACGGAACTGAAGCAGCGGAATGGTGCTCTCATTGATGATCTTGATCTGCTTTTTCATATCCTCGATATACCGGTTCAGTTCTTCTTCCTGATCCGGATGTTCGATGATCGTCTGCTCCTGTATTTCGATGCTTTTGTTGATGCTTTCGATCTGGCTCTGCTGCTGCTCGATGCTGATGGCGATATACTCGTCAAAGTTATTGTTCTCGATCACTTCGTAAAGCCTGTTCAAATAAGCATCAACCTTATCGATAGCCGCCTGACGCTCGGATGCCGAGATATTGACGTATGTATCATCAAATGTATTCGGGTCCGCATAATACCGATAGTTGAGTGCTTCCTTAAGCACCGCAATATCCGTTGTTCCCGCCTTCTCATAGATAAACTTATCATAAAGCTTTGTGGTGTCCCACACAAGATTCATGCGATAATCTTCGTATGTGGTGATGGCCTGAGCGGCGCGAAGGAAATAAGCAAGCTCCATATCGGTCATCTCCAGCACGAGATCCAGCGCTTCGGGTGTCGTAAATGCAGACGCGTCGATGTAGTCGTCATACTGATCGAGGCCCTGAATGTTGCCGTAAAACGGATTGTCCGGTAAAATCGTCACACCATCTACCGTGATTGGCTCCTGGCCGTTGTAATAGTCGCCGCCGTATGCGGGCATAGACATGGACATGGCCTTTTCGTATATGATCGGGCCACCCGGATAATAGTTACCGTTCGGATCAGGTTTTGTCAGCACACCGATAACCGGAATCGCGATACCCGAGAGCAAAACCAAGATACCGATAATCAGCAGGAATTTTGACCTTAATATACTTTTTATTTCCATGTTGGTTTGTTTTAAAAAACTCATATTCGTATCCTCTCTTTGCTATCTGATCTGCGTCTTTGTGCCGGTCGTCATCGAGATGAAATCCTGTTCGAGCGTTCTATGCGACTGGTTGACCGCGTAGATATCAATGCCCATTTTAACAAGGGCTCGGATAAGCTCCGGTATCTGGTCGCGCTTCATCACAATGGTCACGCCGCCGCTTACCTGCTCACAGTTCGCATCAAGGCCCTTAAAATACTCATACGTCTTGTCCTTGTCGCTGGTGACAAAGCTATAGCTGTAGATTTCCTCGTCGTCCGACTCTTTGACCTGTTCGATGGTTTTCTCGCCGATGATCACACCATTGTCGATGATGTAAATACGATCGCACATCAACTCCATTTCGGAAAGCAGATGGCTCGAAATAAACACGCCGACATCCGCGTTTTTGGAGAGGTATTTGAGTAAGTCTCTGAGTTCTTTGATGCCGATGGGATCAAGGCCGTTTGTCGGCTCATCAAGCACGAGAAGGCTCGGACGATGCAGCAGCGCCTGCGCAATGCCGACACGCTGTCTCATACCAAGCGAATACGTTTTGACCTTGTCATTGATGCGGTCTTTCATCTTCACCAACTCGACGACTTCGTCGATCTGCTTTTTCTGATCACCATCGTACATCGATGCAAAATACTCAAGATTCTGCCTGCCCGTCAGCCTTTTATAGAGGTCCGGGTTCTCGACGATGCCGCCGATATTCTTCATAGCGTTCTCAAAATCCGTCACCACATCGTGTCCCATAACGGCTATATGCCCTGACGTGATAGAGAAGAGGCCCATGATCATCTTGATGGTGGTGGTTTTACCGGCACCGTTCGGCCCCAAGAAACCAACAATTTCACCTGAATTCACGGTTAAAGATATGTCGTCCAATATCTTTCTCTTTTTAATTATTTTCGTCAGGCCTTCAATTCTTAAAAGCTCCAATGAAATATCCTTTCCCGCCTGCGGCGCGACAATATTTTAATATAAGACGTATTGAGAAACAAAAAGTTCCGTATCAAGATCATTATAATAAAAAAAAGAATAAAATAACATACACTTTCTATGATCTTAAAAATTTATGAATGGGTGCTGTCCAAGTCACCCGTGTAGACCAAAAAAGCATCGTCCGTTTATGTGCGTGATACGCCAAAACCAGCTGCCATTTTCAACGGTCATTTCGGCTGATTATACGTTGTAGTTATTAAAAAAGCCCGCAGGTGAATCCTGTGAGCTTATCATAATATTGTTTTGCAGTCTCTACTCGTTCAA
The DNA here is from genome assembly GCA_023441905.1 of Bacillota bacterium. GTDB lineage: Bacteria > Bacillota > Clostridia > Christensenellales > SZUA-584 > SZUA-584. The sequence continues at coordinate 25,608 of JAEZNC010000219.1, forward strand.
CAACCGCTGTATGTTCTCCAATATTGCACGGCCCAGTGTCATGGTAAACGGCGCGTTTTTCGTTGAGTCATACTCATCCATGGTAAAAGCTACCACAACATAGTAACCCCGGTAAACCATGAAAAGCTGGCCATCCATCTTCATGAGGAAAGCCGCATCGCCCATATCCTCCACTGGATCGCTCTCATTTTTTAAAAGACTAGCCTGGAAATCGAAAGAACTCCGCGCAGTTAATCCTTCTTCAAGTTGCTCTGCCGGCTTAAGCCCGTCTTGCTCTATCTGCACCAGGGCACTGACATCGGTCATTTCACTTAAAGTATAGTGGTACTGAAGGGAACTGATGCCATTCTCATTGTCCACATCGCGCGAGCCTTCTTCAATGGTCACAGGAAGCCCTAAGATTGCCGATGCCTCCTCCGCGGACAACACTTGATCAGGATGGATGACCGGAGCGGAAAGAGTCTCAGCAGGGATGTGCGTCGTCTCCGCCGCCGGGGAGGACGGATTATCCGGCGTATCCGTTTTCGCCGGGGCATTCACGTCGCCACCAGAGGGTATCCCCGTCACGGGTGTGCAGGCCGCCAGAATCAATATAGGACATAACAAAATAACCAAGGACCATACATACGTTTTTTTCATAATCAGAATTCCTTTCTTGTCTTGTGTTTGCAGTGATAATTCGTGCGGTATAAGCAACTAAACAAGCTTATTGAGACTGATTCGTGAACTGCCCCTGGAAAGACAGGTATTGTCCATCCGGCGCGCTGAAGCCGAGGCTAACCTTGCCACCCGTCACGATAATCTCAAAAGGGACCTCATGAAAGATATCATCATCCTCCAAATCTATTTCCAAAGCCATAAAACCTACATCGGTCATAATAAAACGGAAGGTTCCTTTTCCGCGGTAATCTGCTTCGACAATTGGTGCCAGCGCTACCTTATTATCTCCTATGATGACAGTGGGCAGTACTTCCGAGTCGGTTGGGTCAAGAGTAAACTCCACCATTGAAACTAGCTCAACTGTCCCGGTTGCGGGTATGCTGCCTCCGGTGTCTTTCATACCGACGGAACGCAGCATCGCCTGGCCCTTGAAAATGCCGTTCTCGCTAACAGAGTTCATTTCAAAAATCATGATACACTCGGTACCGTCTTGGGCGATAATACCCTCTACTTTATCATTGATCTCAACCTTTGCCCCATTGGCTGCCACCAGCGCTTTTTTCTGTTCCACGACCGTGATAGGACAGGTTGCCCGATTACCCGAGTTATCTTTCCGTTCGGCAAAGGCGATCGTTTCGCCAGCCGCCACAGCTGTAACAGTGCCATGTGCCGTAATCACAGCGATGTTATCGTCTCCAATTTTCCATAGAACATTGTTTATAGCTTGCCCCGTCGCGCTTTGACAAGCCAAGGAGGCTGTTTCACCCACTGAAAGCCGGAGCTCTTCAGGCCGGATGAGGATGGGTTCCTCCGATTTATTTGGAGCGGTAACGGGAGCCGTCATCGACGGGGCGTGTGTAGACACAACATTTCCGGCGGTGCAGCCGGTAAACAGAAAAATTAACAAGAAGGGTAAGACAACTTTTCTATACATAAACTCCCGAAATTAGGCATTTGTGAAAATCAGGGCCATTATTAAATTTTAAGAGAGTCACCCAAAAAACCAACAATATTGAGAATCGAGATTTGGTTCAATGATCATGCGCAATGCACGTACCATAAGACTGCACTCTGTGCCAATCCATCTGAATACTCAGGAAGATCATTCCTATGAACTGTGCCAGCATGGACCATCTTTCAGAATATATTATCATGGCGTGAGATACTTTACTTTTTTAAAAAGAGCATTTTTATTTCAAAAAGTATCATTTTGTCGAAAAAAATGCTCATCCAGAAATCAGCAGCTTCTCAATCTATGTGTTTATTTTTCTGAACTCCGTTGGGGACATATTGACATGACGTTTAAAAACAGTAGAAAAGTGACCAGAGTTTATAAAACCGCATAATCTTGCGACTTTCTCGATTGAGTGCTCATTTTTTCTTAAAATTTCTTTAGATTTTTCTATGCGTATACCCATCAGAAACTGATATGGCGTCTGTCCTGTATATTCCTTGAACACGCGTTTAAAATGGCAGGGGCTTAGATAGATGAGACTGCAAATATCATTAATACTGATATCTGCGCTGTAATATTTTTGCATATAGTCTATAGCCGCGTTGATATATTTGTTTTCCTTGCCAATCTTATCTGCTGTTGATTTGCAATTTAAATCTCGTATGAGTTGAAAAACGATCTGTGTGCAGATGCTTTCTATCATCAAGGGATAGGTCTCTGCGTGGTTCATCATCTCACGCTGAAAGTTCCCAACCAAGTCAAGCAATTGTGTACTATAAACGCCTTGAATATGCTTAAACTCAAAAGTATCTCCACGAGCTGCTTCTGTTGCAATCTTGTTAAAGAATTCTTTCTTTATTGCGATGTGTGTATATTTGCCGAACTTCCTGTTCTCGAAGGGGATGATACCGTATACCTCTTGCCAAGGCTGGATGACCAGAAGCCCCCCTTTTTTTAATTGGTACTCGCAACCGCTCACTCTGGTTAAAGGGGATTCCGAGAAAAACAGGAGAAAGTGATAATCATCAACACTGATTAATTCTCCCAGAGTATATTCTTCAGGTTCAAAAATAGCCATGTGCCTGCAAACATGAGATTTTGTCTTAAAATAAATATCTTTCGGTATGGTATCAAGAAAATAGTTAAAACCCTCCTTCACAATATCCTCCCATTACCCAAATATTTATCAACATGTTATTATATCATAAATATTCTATACTCGCCGCTGTCTGCAAACAGCATCTTAAGAGCTTGTGAATACTGCTTTATGCAACTGATATTGTCGGTCAAAGGTTCGTATTCCAACACAATCCGCTTTTCACCATTTTGCATCTATGGAAATAAACTTTCTAAGACAATGGAGCCAGAGCACAAAAAAAGCCCGTAAATACGAGCTTTTCTGGTGTTATATCCAAATTGTCTACAATACTTGGCGTGCCCGGGGGGATTCGAACCCTCGACCTTTTGATTCGTAGTCAAACACTCTATCCGGCTGAGCTACGGGCACATAGTTTTAAGCGCTCAATCATTCTAATATAATCACCCTGCGTTGTCAATACAAAATGGCGGTAATTAAGGCTGAAATGAAGAGACGTAAAGGGAGCCTTTGCCTTTTTGCTTTTTAAAAGGGCACCGGTTCTCATGCTTTCTTTTGGCAGCCCCCTCCTTGAGGCTGCTTGGATGTGGGTGCTGATTTTTATATGGCCCAAACACGAAATCTGGTATAATTAAGGCATTAAAGAAAGGAGATGTTTATTATGGCGACCGATGAAAGAAAACTATCTTCGGAAAAGAGTACAGAGCTGCTTAATACATTGCGTGCACGTTTTGAGAAAAACATCATTCGTCATAAAGGGCTTGAATGGGCAAAGGTACAGGAACGATTGGCTCACTCTCCGGAAAAGCTCTGGTCGCTCAGCGAAATGGAACGAACAGGCGGCGAGCCGGATGTTGCCGCCTATGATATGAAGGAAGGCGTGTACATCTTTTTTGACTGCTCGGCAGAAAGCCCGGCCGGCCGCAGAAACCTTTGCTACGACGATGGTGCTTTGAAATCAAGAAAAGAACATAAACCGGCAAACAGTGCGCTGAATATGTCAGCCGAAATGGGTATTGAGATTCTGACCGAAGAACAGTACCGAAAGCTGCAGGAGCTTGGTAAATTCGATACAAAAACATCCAGCTGGATATTGACGCCGCCGGACATCAGGAATCTCGGCGGGGCGCTGTTTTGTGACCGCCGGTATAATCACGTGTTTGTTTATCATAACGGAGCGGAATCTTACTACAGTGTCAGAG
>JAEZNC010000228.1 GCA_023441905.1 Bacillota bacterium
AGGTAGTGACGCATGCAGATCAGTGGTATCAGTAATGGATTAGCCGGCATCGATTCGATCGGAAGCACCGGTAAAAAAACAACAGAGAGCAGCTTTACAGACATTTTAAGCGACGCGATCAACAGCGCGCGGGAGGCGGAGAGCACCTCTGCGAGCGAAAACGCCGCGCTGCTGACGGGGGAGACGGACGACCTGCACACGCCGCTTATCGAGTCTCAAAAGGCGGAGCTGGCGCTGGATCTTGCGATACAAATAAGAAACAAAGTGATCAACGCCTACAATCAAGTGATGAACATGCAGGTGTAATTTCTGGAAGCATATTAACTGTTTCACATAATTTAATTTGGGTTATAAAAGTGTAGACTGAAAGGGGATCTTTCATGGGCGACAATAGCTGGTCTACGCTTTTTTATATTTTCATTATGGTAGCCGTTCTTTTGGCGGCTTATTTTACGACCAAATATTTATCGGGAAAAGCAAAACACATTGTGAAAAGCAGGCATATCGTCGTTCTTGACCGCATGGGCATCGCGAAGGATAAGATGCTGCTGTTGGTCAAGGTGGGGGATAAAAGCATGCTGATCGGCGTCACCAATCAAAGCATCAATTCACTCGGAGAAGTGGATATCGACGAATCGGCGGTCGCTGAGGACGAGCCCAAAGCCACTTCGGGCGCACTGTCTAAATTTGCCGAAATTCTATCAAACGCGAGAAAAGCCCCAAGCGACCTTGCAAAAGCAAGGCGGGAAGCGAGGGAAAACAAGAATAAGCAGCCGGAACCCCGGGATGCCGTTGAGAACGATTACATCGATCAGATCACGCGTGCCATAGAAAGACGGAAAAACTTAAAAACCCATGACAACGAGGGAACGGATGAATAATTTTATCACACAGCCGCCGCCTAAAAAACGGCGGCGTCGTCGGTTTAGAATAAAAATAGCACTTGTTGTGATTCTTTGCCTGTCTCTTGTGATTCTGATGGCAGGCTGTTCGGCCATAACGGATTCAGACCAAACGGGGACGGATACACAGGGTGACAAAGGGGTGCTCGGCGGGCTGCTCGGAGATCGCAGCGACACGGTGGATATCGTGCTGCTGCTCACCATATTATCGCTGCTGCCCTCAATACTCATCATGCTGACGTGTTTCCCGAGAATCATCATTGTGCTGTCTCTGGTCAGAAACGGGCTCGGGCTTCAGCAAATGCCCCCGAATCAGGTGCTGATCGGTCTTGCGCTGTTTTTAACGTTCTTTGTGATGTCGCCGGTGATCAACGATATCAACGTGAACGCGTATCAGCCGTATGTGGCAAACGAGATTACTGAGGACGAAGCGCTGGATCGGGCCATGGAACCGGTCAGAGACTTCATGTTCAAGCAGACCTTCAAAAGTGACTTGACTTACTTTGCATCTGTGTCCGAAGCGGATAAGGACATTGAGAATTTGGAGGGTGTGTCCAATACGGCACTGATTCCTGCTTTTATTACCAGTGAAATCAAACGCGGTTTTGAGATTGGGTTTTTGCTTTACATACCGTTTATCGTGCTGGATATGATTGTGGCGAGCGTGCTGATGTCGATGGGCATGATGATGCTGCCGCCCATCGTGATATCACTGCCCTTTAAGGTGCTGCTGTTTGTGTTGGTGGATGGCTGGACGTTAACCGTTCGGACGCTCATCTCCAGCTTCGGCTAGTGGATGACGGTTCTGTGTTTTAACTCAAACGTAAGGAGGTCGTGAAGGGTGGATCAGGCGGAAGTCATAACAGTGATGCAGGATGGTGTGATGACGATCATCACAGTCTCCGCGCCAATTTTGATAGTAGCGATGTTGGTGGGCGTCATCATTTCAATATTTCAGGCGACGACGCAGATCAACGAACAGACGCTGGCCTTTGTGCCCAAAATCGTGGCCATTTTCATCGTCATGCTCATTTTCGGCGGCATGATGCTGACCAATCTGACGGATTTCACCCACCGTATGTACGGTTATGTGGATACGATGCTGAAATAGCGGGCGGCCATGGAACAGGTACTCGGCTCGGTAACGGCCAACATCGATTATTTTATACTGATATTGATTCGGGTGAGCTCACTGTTGATGGCTTCGCCCATATTCGGCAGAAAAGCGCTGCCCAATATCGTGAAAGTCGCTTTCTGCGTGGTGGTGACGTATGCCGTATTTGCGGCAAACCCTGCGGCTGCGCCGGTTGCTTACAGCGGTGTGATCGAGTTTGGGCTGATGTGCATCAAAGAGCTGCTTTTCGGGCTCGTACTCGGATATGTGACCACGCTGTTTTTCTCGGCGGTTCAAACGGCGGGGCAGATGATGGATATGCAGATGGGCTTCGGCATGGTAAATGTGTTCGATGTGAACTCAAATATCAGCGTGCCTGTCAGCGGCAATCTGCTCAACGTGATACTTCTGGTGACATTCTTCGGTGTGAACGGCCATTTGCACCTTATCAGAATGCTGGTGGCCACTTTCAGTCATATTCCCGTGGGGCAGGTGGCTCTGAATCCGCTCATCGGGCTGACGGCGCTCGAGGTGTTTGCGCTCGCATTCGTATTGGCGGTGAATGTATCGCTGCCGATTATCGCGTCAGGGCTGCTCGGTGAGGTGGCATTGGGGTTCATCGTGCGGGCGATACCGCAGATGAACATATTTGTGGTGGGTATACCGCTGAAAATTGTGCTGGGTCTCATGATGCTTTTGATCACTTTGCCGGTGTTCGTGTCTTTTTCGGATGTGCTGTTTGAGCGCATGTTCGGGGCCATTGATCAAATGGTTGCGGGGCTTGCGCCATGAGCCCGCAGTCGTCCGGAGAAAAGACAGAAAAAGCTACCCCAAAACGAAAACGAGAAGCGAGAGAGAAGGGGCAGATATTTAAGAGCGTTGAGGTCAATACGGCCTTAACGATGCTTGTGATGTTTGGTGTCCTGTCCATTTTCGGGCAAACGATCGTTGAAAACATAAAAAATCTGCTGCGGTATTTCTTTACGATGGATACACCCGATCGCTTCAGTGTGGCAGCGGTCGTTAAGATATTCGTCGATGCCGTCTGGATGTTTTTCGGCATTATCGCTCCGATTCTCATTGCGGCATTTTTGGCAGCGGTGGTTTCCAACGTGATACAGTCGGGGTTTGTGTTTACAACCAAAGCGCTCGCACCCAAATTTGACCGCATCAATCCGCTATCCGGCTTCAAACGGGTTTTTTCCAAAAGGACGCTGCTTGACCTAGTCAAAGCGATCATCAAGATCGCGATACTCGGCCTTGTGGCATACAACGAGTTTGAAGCACACATGGAAGACTTCAAGGGGCTGATGGGGCAGGATGTGGTGACGGCTGTGGCGAAATTTGTAGATATCATCATCTCAGTCGCGTTCAGTCTCGCCATTGCGTTTGCGATATTCGCGCCGTTTGATTATATGTATCAGCGGTGGAAATACAACAAGGACCTCATGATGACAAAGCAGGAGGTTAAGGACGAATACAAGCTGACCGAGGGCAATCCGCAGATAAAAGGCAGGATTGCGCAAAAGCAGCGGCAGATGAGCCGCATGCGCATGGTGCAGGCCGTGAAGGACGCAGATGTGGTGATTACCAACCCGACTCATTACGCGGTTGCGCTCGAATACAAAGAAGGAAAAAACACCGCGCCGATTGTCATCGCCAAGGGCAAGGACTATCTGGCGCAGAAGATAAAAGAAAAGGCGAAGGAAGAGAACGTGGAAATTGTGGAGAACAAGCCTTTGGCTCAGGCGCTCTACTTCTTTTGCGAGGTGGGGGACGAGGTCCCCGAGGACATGTATAAAGCCGTGGCCGAAGTGCTGGCATATGTATACCGCATGAAGAAACAGGGAGGACGAGCTTGAAGATCACGGATATTCTTGTGGCCGTACTGGTATTGGCCATTATACTGCTGATCATTATTCCGCTATCAACAGGGATCATGGATATTTTGCTGATCGCAAACATCACGATATCGCTGATGATATTGCTGATCACGCTGTATACAAAGCGCACGCTCGATTTCTCCACCTATCCCACCATGCTGCTTATTGTGACGCTGTTCCGATTGGCGCTCAACATTTCGTCCACAAGGCTGATACTCGGCAACAACGGTGACGCGGGCAGCGTGATCAAAGCGTTCGGCACATTTGTGGTGGGCGGCAACCTTGTCGTCGGTTTCGTGATTTTCTTTATTATCGTTATTGTGCAGTTTGTGGTTATCACCAAAGGCGCGGAACGCGTTTCGGAAGTGGCCGCACGCTTTACACTCGATGCGATGCCCGGCAAACAGATGGCGATTGATGCGGATTTGAGCTCCGGCATCATCAATGAAGACCAGGCGCGCGAACGCCGCGGCGACATACAGCGCGAAGCGGATTTTTACGGTGCTATGGACGGCGCGTCCAAGTTTGTGAAGGGCGACGCCATTGTGGGCATTATCATCACCGTCATTAACGTGGTGGGCGGCATCATCGTCGGCGTGCTCGGCGTGGGCGGCAAGGTGATGCCGTTTGAAAAGGTGATTGAGGTTTATACGCTGGCCACCGTGGGTGACGGCCTTTGCAGTCAGATCCCCGCGCTGCTCGTCTCCACGGCCACGGGTATTATCGTGACGCGTGCCGCCACCAAGACGAGCTTTGGACAGGATCTTTCCAAGCAGTTGTTCAGTCAGCCGTTTGTGTTTTACATTCTGGGCGGAATGCTGCTGCTCATTTCCTTTATACCCGGTCTGCCGGTTATTCCGCTGCTGATTCTGGCCGTGGCGCTGCCGATTATCGGGTATGTAAAAAACCGGAACGAGAAGCGCAAGGTAGAGGCTGAAGTGAAGTCGGAGGCGGAGATCAGCGCATCTGAAAAGCGCAAGCCCGAGAATGTCACCGCGCTGCTGCATGTGGACTTGATTGAGATGGAATTCGGTTACGGGCTGATTTCGCTTGTGGATGCATCGCAGGGCGGAGATTTGCTCGATCGCGTCGTCATGATTCGGCGCCAGTGCGCGCTTGATCTCGGCATCATTGTGCCCATCGTGCGGCTGCGTGACAACATTCAGCTTGGAACCAAGGAATATGTGATCAAGATAAAAGGGCTTGAGGTGGCGCATGGTGAAGTGATGCTCGGGCGTTATCTCGCGCTCAAGCCAGAAGACGTGGACGATCCCATTGACGGCATCGAAACCGTGGAGCCGACATTCGGCTTGCCGGCGCTCTGGATAGCGGAAAAAGACCGTGAAAAAGCTGAAATCAAAGGATATACGACGATTGATGTCCCATCCGTGATATCCACACATCTGATGGAGATTATCAAGCGGCATGCGGACGAGCTGCTCGGCCGACAGCAGGTTCAGACGATTATCGACAATCTGAAAAAGACACAGCCCGCGCTCGTGGACGAAGTGGTGCCCAAAATGTTCACCATCGGCGAGGTGCAAAAGGTGCTTGCGAATCTGCTGCGTGAAAATGTGTCGATTCGTGACATCGGTTCCATATTGGAAATATTGGGCGATTATGGTACGATAACAAGGGACACGGATGTATTAACCGAATATGTACGCCAGAAATTAAAGCGCGCCATCACGAAGAATTTTATTCCCGACGGAAAAGCGCGTGTGATCACATTGAACCCGGATACCGAAAAGGTGATATCGGGGAGCCTCAGACAGTCGGATAAGGGTGTGGGGATGGCGATGGAACCTTCACAGATTCAGCAGCTGCTGACAAGCCTGAAAAAGGGAGTCGATCATTTCTTAAGTCTTGGCATCGCGCCCATTTTAATCACCTCGCCGCAGATTCGCAAGCATCTCAAGAATTTATCGGCGCAGGTTTATCCAGAACTGGTGGTGCTCTCGTATAACGAGCTCGAAGCCAATGTAGAAATCTATTCGGACTGGACGGTGAGTATATAGGTGTTTGTAAAAAGATTTACCGCGCGAGACATGCAGGACGCGATGAAAAAGATCAAAAAAGAGTTCGGCCCCGACGCGGTGATTCTGGACAGCAAGGTGGTACGCGGAAAGGGCATCGCGGGGCTTTTTAAAAAGGGCCTTGAGGTGGTGGCCGCCTACGAGCCCAAGCGAAGCTTTGAGCCGAATCCGCCAAAATACCAGCCGCCGGCCGTTCCCGAGCCTGAGGAACCGGTGGAAACGGATGCCGCTCCGGCTTCGGAAGCCGACATGAAGATAGCGCCGCTTGCGGCTCAGATCGAGTCGTTAAAGGGGCTGGTAACCGATATATCCAATCGGATCCGATCGGTTTCGAAAGAAGAAGCGGTTCCGCTCCCCTCACAGGTGGAGGGGCTTTTCTTCGAAATGGTTGAACGGGACGTAAGCGAAAGCATTGCCAAAGAGATTGCCATGCTCACTTACAGTGTCTCGCAAAAACAGCCTGTGGAAATGAAGGCCGTGGCTCAGCAGCTTGTGATTGACAGGCTCGGAGAGCCTGTGCCGATTAAGCTGAAAAAATACGCGCAGACCGTGCTGCTTTTTGCGGGCCCCACGGGGGCCGGAAAAACAACAACGCTCGTGAAGCTGGCAGGCCGGCTTGCGCTGGACCAAAATTTGACCATCGGGCTTGTGAACATGGATACATACCGTGTGGGCGCGATGGAGCATATGCGCATATACGCTGAGATCATGGATATTCCCATGAGAACCGCGTACAACGCCGCCGATTTAAAAGAGGCGGTTGAGGAGATGGCTGACAGAGATGTGATTCTGATTGATACCGCCGGACGCAGCGTCACAGACCCATCTTACAGCAAGGAGCTCGAAGAGTATATCGCCGCCGCCCATGTCGACGAGGTCTATCTTGTCCTCAGTATCGTCACAGGCAGCAAGGTCTGCCGGGAAATTATCAGCCACTACGCGTTTATACCCAATTATAAGCTGATTGTCACGAAACTTGATGAAGTGGGTGTATGGGGTAACATACTGAATATTACGGATTACGCGAAGCGGCCGTTGTCGTACGTGACCATGGGACAAAATGTTCCTGATGACATCAGTCAGGTGGATTCTGCGATGCTGGCTGAGAATATCGTGGGAAGACATGAGGACGTGCTATGAGTGATCAGGCGGAAAGACTTCGCATGCTGATGCACATGCAAAAAAAACAAATGAAGATTTTTACTGTCACGAGCGGCAAAGGAGGGGTCGGCAAATCCAGCATTGCGCTGAACATCGGCATCGCCCTAAACAGGTTCGGACGGCGGGCCCTGATTATCGACACAGACTTTGGGTTTTCGAATATTGATGTGATGCTGGGTGTAAGAACAAAGTATGACTTGATGGACGTGGTTGGCGGGCGCAAAGAAATCGGCGAGATCATAGAAACAGGGCTCGAAGGCGTGCAGTTTATTTCGGGCGGTTCGGGCGTGTACGAGCTGACCAAGCTCGGCTCGTTGCAGCTGATGGGAATTGTGGACAAAGTGCTTTCGCTGGAAAGCGTATGCGATACGATTATATTTGATACGGGCGCAGGTATTAACGAAAATACGTTGCGGCTGATTAATGCGGGTGACGATACGATTCTTGTGACCACACCGGAACCGACTTCGGTTGTGGACGCGTATGCACTGCTGAAAATCGTCAACGAGCAGGGCGTCCATCCGAATGTCAGCCTTGTTCTCAATAAGGTTGAAGACAAAAGAGAGGCCAGTTCCGTGATGGACGGCCTTGTTCGGATTGTGGAGAAAAATACGGAAATCAAAATGAAAAAACTTGGTGTGATATCACGCGATCCCAATATGCTCAGCGCGGTAAAAAAACAGGTTCCGATACTCGTGAGCCATCCGCAGTGTGCGGCATCAACCGATATCAACCAAATTGTCAGTGCTATCCTCGATATTCCTGTTCCGGAGCGCAGAAAGCCCGGGCTTGCGGGTTTTCTGGATCGGTTTATTATGAGAAGCGACACGGCAAAGGAGTAACAGCGTGCATTTTGATGAGATTGTAACGGTTGGGGAACTCATGGAGCTGCAAATCGGTGACCTTGCCGTGAAAACAAAGCTGCAGGATATATTGGAGAATCGCCGTTTTACGGTGTTTCATCCAACGTTAAAAGGGGTACCTATCCCATTAACAAGGCATGACAGTGTAAAGATTTGTTTTTACCGCTCAAACGGCGTGTTTTCGTATGAGGCAAAGATCATCGATTGGTATGTTAATAACAAGCTGCAGCTTTGCGAGCTTGAAGCCGTCACCGAGGTTGTTAAATTTCAGCGCCGTAAGAGCTTTCGCCTGCCGATTATGCTCAGTGTCACACTAAGGCGGCTGGACGGGGATGAGGAGGAGCAGAGCAGAACATACAAAGGCAGGACGGTGGATATCTCCGAGGATGGCATGCTGCTAAGCTGCTTCCAGAGCTTTCCGAGCGGGACACCGATCAGTGCCGAAATAAGGCTGCCGGATATGCAGACCAGGGTTTTCAAAACCCAAGTCTTAAGGTGTGAAACACCATTTAACGATAATGATCCTCACAACATGGTGCTGTTGTTTTTAAACTGTTCACAGCACGACCGCACCTTCCTGGCACGCTTTATTATGCGTCAGCAAATCATTGCCAGGAAAAAAAGAGGATCCGGGAAGTGAGAAAATGAACGTAGGCTCTGATGTGCATCAGATATGGGAACGATACACAAAAGAAAAAACAATCGAGCTTAAGAATGAGCTGGTTCTGCATTATTTGCCGCAGGTCAAAAGCATTGTGCTGCGGTTGATGCCGACCTATAAGGCATACAGCAATTACGATGATATGTTAAGCTGCGG
>JAEZNC010000128.1 GCA_023441905.1 Bacillota bacterium
AGGCGAATCCGGGAATCAAGTGTCAGGTCGTATCATGTTATTATTATATGAACGGCGATCAATGCACGGCGGATCGCATTGAGGTGCTGCCGCGAAACGCCCAGAGCACGGACGAGACAGATTGCGGCACATTTGCAAGGAAGTCATGATTGCAAAAGACCAGCGACGGGCGCTGGTCTTCTTTTTTTCTGCGTATAATGATTAATAGCCTTCTCATCGAGGAGAAGATGGCGCGCAGCGCCGGATGAGGTGTCACCGTGCTCAGTAATAACACTGATCGGCAACATTTTTCTAATAACAGCTTTTGTTTATGAGACGCCAATATCAGCGAAAAGATGATTATAAACAGTTCGCTCACAATCTTTACGACCAAAGCTGCGGCACCTGTCATTGCTATGAAAGCAACTCATATTGTCATCCTGATAAGCGAAGCGAAATGAAGAATCTGTTCAACTGAAGCTGATCACCTTGCGGCCGTTACAACCAATGTGACTGCGCCTATCATTCTATCCACTTGCGTAGTGAATGAGCGAAGCGAGGAAAAATCTGTTGAACAGAACTTCATCATCTTGCGTCGTTCGGCCATAGTGACGGTATCTGTCATCGTTATGGAATGCAGCTCATATTGTCATTCTGAATGAGCGAAGCGAAATGAAGAATCTGTTGAGCAGAGCCTCATGACTTCGCGATCATTCGCTTGACTGCTCATAATGTAATGGAATGGAGTCTAACTGATTATCACAGAATAGATTGAATTCAATACTCGCTCTCTATTTGTCTCATCTTTTCGTTCAGCATCGCGTTCATAGGCACCTCTATGCCGTGCTTTTCACCATGGCGCAGCACCGTACCCGCAAACAGTTCGAGCTCACTCACGCGTTTGGCTTCCACATCCTGAAGCATTGACGGCTTGCCTTGCGGGTTAAGCCCGTCGATAACGCCAAGCCAGTAATTTAGGTCATTATCAGTCAAGAAGACACCTTCTTTTTCGGACAGCGCCATCACCTCGCGCATCGCCGCAATCATCATATCACGGCGCTCACCGGGCTTCTGAACGCTTGCGTAGTTGTCACCGTAAACGGCAAGCACCTGATTGACGCCCACATTGACCATGAACTTGCCCCAAAGTTTTCTGCTCATCTGTGTCTCGACGGTGTGCGGGATATCTGCCGAGTTAAAAAATTCATCAACCGCATGAACCTTGTCAGAAATCACACCCGGTTCCTTGTCCCCGAAACAAAGCTGCCCCCTATGTACGTAGGTTAGCCTGTTCCCGATTTTGACCGCATCCATGCCCTGCGCCACGCAATAAACCACCTTATCCATGCCGAAAGCCTGTCCAATCACCTCTTCGCTGGAAATCCCGTTCAGCAGCGAGAGCAATATCGTCTGCTCACCCACATGGCCGCGCACGGCTTCAATGGCGTCGTCCAGATTGTTGAACTTGACAGCAAATATAATCAGATCGGCGCTCTCAGCAGATTCTTCCGGTGTGACGTAATGGAACCGGCATCTTTCACCGTTGCAGAATACCCCATCATTTTCATACCGCTCAATACGAGCCTGATCAGCGACAATACGCAGATTCGGAATGCGTTTTGATATGTGATGCCCAAACAACACACCGAGCGCTCCCATGCCGATCAGCGATATTCTCTCAATCTTCATAAATATATATGCCTTCCCGATGCGCCTGTATCTAGATATTTTCGAGTATCGCGTAGTTTGTCTTATCCTCAATCATGATCTGAAGCGCGAACTTAAACTGATCGCGGATACCCTTTGGCAAATCCATAAAGCTTTTACGCGCATGAGACGCGTTGTGGTACGATTGATCTTCTTCAAAGATGTGCTTATCAGTCAAATAGGCGTAATACACATCGGGGTCATCTATCGTGCTGTATGCTATATAGAGCTTTTCCACCCAAAGCTGATGAAACCCGTCGGTGATGTACTGCGGCAGGCTCCCTTTTTGCGTGATGGCCGCACGCAGTTCATCCGCGCCGGGTGCCGGTATTCTAATCCGCCGCGCTATCTTTTGTGAGAGCTCCGCCACTTCCTGCGCAGACAAGTATTTTTCCATCCGATTCTCTCCATGTCACTTTGTGCCTGTCATATTAAATATTTTATCAGCTTTTTCTGTTGATGTCTTGACCAAATTATTTTCTTGATGTGCCTTATTATTCCATATAGCGGGTAACATAAAAGCGCTTATCTTAAGACAAGCGCACCTTAAGCAAATTGTGTTTTTTCTGCATTATGGGCTAAAAAAGCGAGAAAACGAGCAGCAGAATGGCAAGCGCGGCAAACGGAATCAGCGCGCCGACGATAAACTGTGCCGTGGTGTGGCGCTTCATATATAGGCTCACAGCCCAAACCAGTGCGAGCACCGCGATACCGATGTACCCGATCGGCTGCCCAAAATAGACAAGCAGCATAAACGGCCCTGTCACGCCGCATGCGTGCCCGCTCGCCCGAAAATGAAACACCTTGTTGATAAGCGCCACAAGCGAACCCGAGATCATATAGGAGAGATAAATGAACCAAACATCGCGAGGTGCACCGAGCAGCGCCGCGAAAAGGCAGCCGAATAGGTATCCCGCGACGGCGAAGATCAGCGCGAGCGTGCGCTGACCTTCGCGGCCTTTGTGTTTGAAGGGTTTGATAAGCGGCTGCAACGGATAGGCAAGCAGCGGCCATACAACGAGAAACAATACTAGCAGCAAGAATTCCATGAAACTGCCAAAAATGAGTGGGTTGCGAAAATAGAGTATCAGCAGCATCACAAGTGCCATAATTGGTGCGACGGTGATCACCCTTATAGCATAAGCCAGCTTTTTCATATCCTTTCGTCCCCCACGAAGTAAAGCGCCACTGTGCCGGGGCCTGTATGCGAACCGATGACTGTGCCGATGCTGTTGATCAGCACCTTTCCGTTAAGCCTTGGGAACGTGCTTTCCACCAGATCGGCCAATGCGCGCGCATCCTCATAGCACGCCGAGTGAGATATGAAACATTTGCCGTAGTAATTCAACCCGCCGATTGCGTGCTCTTCCATCTTCTTGACGGTTTCGGCGATCACTTTCTTTTTTGAGCGGATCTTTTCGCGCGGAATCAGGTGACCTTCCGCGTCCATATTGAGCAGCGGGCAGATTTTGAGCAGCGTGCCCAGCATCCCCGCCGTTTTGGATACCCTACCGCCCTTGATATAGAATGTTAAGTCCGTCGAAAAAAACCAGTGGTGAATAGTAAGCTTGTTTTCCTCCGCCCAATCCCGCAGGTCATCAAGCGACGCACCGTTATCGCGCATGTCCGCAAGCATATCCATAAGCAGGCCATACCCCGAAGATGCGCCGAGTGAATCCACAATGGCAATTCGTCTGCCCGGGTACTGGGCGAGCAGCTCATGCTTGGCCGTCATCGCTGAGCTGTAAGCACCCGATATCCCCGACGACAAACTGACATGCAAAATATCTTTACCGTCCTTTAAAAAGGGCTCGAAGAAAGCCTTGTATTCTTCTACGTTCACCTGAGACGTTTTGGTTTGCGCGCCTTTTGTCATCCTTCTGAAAAATTCTTCAAAAGACATTGACTGCCCGAGGTCATCCGCATACGTCTGCCCATCCATGATGTAATGAAAACATACATAAGGGATATTTCTTTCTTTAAGGTATTCGTGCGTCATATCTGCCGTTGAACAGCATGTCAGCACA
>JAEZNC010000166.1 GCA_023441905.1 Bacillota bacterium
TTTTCATAGTATGCGTGCGGGAACCTATACGATACGTGTCAGGAGCAACACCAATTACGAGAACATCGCCTCCTGCACCGTGACGATCGGCCAGCCTGCCATTTCCGGCAGCACCCCCGCCAATAAAATTCCGTCCAAGATCAATTCGGGCACCGCAATCACCGTTCTGCCTCCCGCCGCACCAAAAGGCTATACGCTGCAATCGATCGGCTACGCCACCAGCGATCCGCATGTGGCCATTATCGATGCGCATGGCAACGTCACATTCGTCGGCGGCGGCAAAGTCACCATTTACGCCACGAGCACCTATCAAACCATAGACAAGAAGGGCAGAGTTAAAATCAAAACTGTTAAAATCAAAAAAACCGTCACTGTCCAGCAGCCCGTATCGTCCATCTCCCTGAGTCTCGTCGATACCACGATCGCGCGGACGCAAAAGGTGAAACTGATGACCGGCATATCCCCGGCCACCGCCAGCAACAAAAAGGTGAAATGGACATCGAGCAACCCCAAGGTGGCATCCGTTTCAAGTTCGGGCGTGGTCACGGGCAAGGCAGGCGGCACCGCCGTGATTACCTGCAGGGCGGCGGACGGCAGCGGCGCGTCGGCAAGCTGCACCGTAAACGTCACGCCGATTTACACTACGGGTGTGAAAATGAGCAAAGCGGCGCTCACCGTCAAACCCGGCAAAACGGCTTCCCTCAAAGCCACGGTAGCCCCGAAGAACACCGACTTTAAAACGGTGACCTGGGCCAGCAGCAACCCGGGCGTTGCCACGGTGGATGCGAAAGGAAAAGTGAGAGCTGTCGCATCCGGCACAGCCGTCATCACAGCGACGACGAATGGCGGGCAGGTGGCTTCGTGCACGGTAACCGTGCCGTAAGCAAGCCCCGAGTAGTAATCATCACCCAGTACCGATCATCATCAAGGCCCCTTGATAACGGCCCTATAGGGGTGGATAAGGGGCTGTCACTGATAGGTTGACCGGGAGATAATAAATGCAGACGGAATGTCTGTGATTGAGGCTTGTATCGACAAACTGAGCGCCCATCCGGCAGCGGATTGGGCGCTTTTACGGATTATGTCATAAGTATGCAACCGTCTACTAAAATCCGAGAAAAAGTGTTATAATAAACAGGCATTGCATGCCGACACTTAAGCATTGTCATGCAATCGCATATCTATAAACGCACATAGGCGGCGTCCGGCATTTTGCCGGGCGTTTTGCCGTTCAGCGCCGATACCTGCTCCTCCGCCGCGCCTTGGCAAATATAGTGCCTCGGCTGTTTTTCTTTCCACCTTATATTGTAGCGCCATGATCGCCTGTGCTATAATCAACACAAATGGACAAAGATGAAAAAACGGCGCTGCTCGGCGCGGTGAACGAAAGCGCAATACGCGAGATGCCCACGCTCAATCTCGCCTATATCGGGGACACGGTATACGACCTGTATATCAGAAGCTTTCTTGTGAAAAATAAAAAGGGCCGCGTCACCGATATGCATAAGTTTGCCTCCGGCGTTGTCAACGCGCGGGCGCAGGCACAGGCTGCGCAGCTGCTGTTACCGGCTTTCAGCGAACGTGAGAGCGATATTTTTCGTCTCGGGAAAAACGCCAAGAGCCGGCCGCCGAAAAACATGAGCGTGGAAGACTATACGCTGGCCACGGGCATTGAAGCTGTGGTTGGCTACCTGTTTTTAACCGGACAGCATGACAGATTGAACACGCTGTTTTCCGCGATCATCGCGCATTGTTTTGGGGAGGATCACCATGCCTGAGGTCAATTTAAACGTCAAGCTCATATCACATTCGCCCGATGCGGCGAAGCTCACGGCGATGGCCGCAAAGCTCTGCTACAGCCAGTCGCATATTGACGATATCGAGAGCGGCTTGACGGACGAGAAAGCGGCCGCGTTTATTTCGCAGATCGTCGACATCGGCCACCTCTCCACCATCGAGCACGCGAGCTATACGTTCGGCATCGAAGGGGTATCGCGCACGCTGCTCGCGCAGATCACGCGGCACCGCATCGCGAGCTTTTCGGTGCAGTCGCAGCGCTATGTGAGCTATTCGAAGAACGGCTTTGGCTATATCGTTCCGCCCGCCATACGTGCGCTCGGCGACGAAGCGGTGAAGAAGTATGAAGACCAGATGGCCACGATGCAGCGCTGGTACGACGAATGGCAGGCTGCACTTGGCAACGAAGGCGAAAAATCCAACGAAGACGCGCGTTTTGTGCTGCCCGGCGCGTGCGAAACACGCATGCTGCTAACCATGAACGCACGCGAGCTGCTGCATTTCTTCTCACTGCGCTGCTGCAACCGCGCCCAGTGGGAGATCCGTGCGCTTGCGTGGTGCATGCTGGAACTCGTGATGCCCACCGCCCCCACGCTATTTTCCGCGGCGGGCCCGTCGTGCGTACGGGGAGCGTGCAGTGAAGGAAAAAAAACATGCGGCCGCGCAGGCGACGTGCGCAAGCTGCTGCAGTCAATTGTGAAAGGTTGAAATCATGGACATTATATATGGCAGAAACGCGGTGAAAGCCGCGATCAAATCCGGCCGCTCGATCGACAAGGTCATCGCGGTCAAGGAGCTTAACGACCCAAGTGTGCGCGAGATATTGACGCTCGCCGCGCAGCATCATGTGCCCATCGTGCGTGCGGACAAGCGCAAGCTCGACAGCCTCGCGATGCCGTTTGGGCACGATGGCAAGCCCGCCAACCATCAGGGCGTGGTCGCCGTCGCGGCCGCGAAGGATTACGCGTCGCTCGAGGATGTGTTAAAGCTTGCCGAGCAGCGCGGTGAACCCCCGTT
>JAEZNC010000211.1 GCA_023441905.1 Bacillota bacterium
TGACGGTATACGAGTTGATCGCCCATTTTGCGTACAGCGTCACATCACTCAGCCCCACCGCATCATTATCGAAATCCCAGTCCTGAAGGAAGGTATCGTTGTCAAGATACCAGCCCTTAAAGCTGTAGCCCGTTTTGGACGGATCCGCCGGTTTCACAACTTTTCCGGCATAAGGAATCGTCTGCGGTGCCACATCATTGCCTCCGTTCGAGACAAATTTGACGTTCACGTTTTTTTCAGCCACCGTCAATGTGCCCGGATTAAACGCAATGTCATAATTGTCTGATGTGAGACCGCTCGGCGTGATCGGGTACGTTCCGACCGCCGACATCGCCGCGTACGTGCAGTCAAAGGCAAGTGTGCCGCCAAGGACGGATTCACTCTCGCCTTCCACGAAGCCGCTGTACTGTACCGTGTATGTCGGTGCAGCGTCTCCAAAGACAACCGATTTATCCTCGGCAGTGACCGTCAGCGCTTTTTTACCCACAGTCAGTGTCCCGTCTTTCACACACACGATATAATTAAAACATTTGGAGAAAACCGAGCACTTGTCGACCACAATCGCATAGCTTCCGGGCGCGTCGCCTTTCTGGTAATCGCAGCTGAGTTTCGGCGTGCCGCCTAATACGCTTTCATCATCCGAGCCCACAAAGCCGCTGTATAAATAGGTGAGCGTCGGGGCATCATCTCCGTACTTGGCTTGTTTGTCTTCGGCGATCACAGTAATTTTGGCAGGTAATATACAAATCTGAACCACTTTATCGGCAACAAGCCAGTTGCCTCTCCAAACCTGTACATAAACACCATGGATACAGACATCTTTAAACTGCGGAGCCGGAGTTGGAATACCGTCCGTCAAGTACATGATCGTGTCTCCGGGCTTAGTTCCCGATACTTGCACACCATGCCAGTCGCCGTCATAGATGCCGTGGTAACCCGATATCTCAATCTTGGGGAATTCCCAGCCCGGTCCGCCCATCGTTTCGACCATCTCATCACCCGCCAACACCGGTACTGTAAACAGGCAGCTGAGCATCAGTATCACAGCGATGACAACAACAAATCTTTTCTTTTTCATCCTCTTATTCCTTTCTTAGATGGCGGCAAATATTAAGCCGCACAAAAATTGAGGCAGCCGAACGGTCATAGCGCGAGCGCTTTAGACTTCAAAGCTTTGCGTCCCCGGCTTTCGTCCGGGTTTGCCTTTCTCAGAAGTTGATAGAACCATTACCAGCCATCTTTTTCTATACGATTTATGGCGGCCTACTCATCACAACACACTCCTTTTCAAAATTTCCCCTGATTTTTAGTATTTTGCAGACTAATACCAGCTTATTTTCCTATACATAACAATTCTAACATTGGGTTTATTGGCGTCAATTTCTAATATTGTTAGTAATTGTCGCAATATGTGGGCTTTTTTATCGGAAAATATCATTTAGTATTGCCCACATGTTCTTGTGGTTTTTGCCATATATATAGAGTGAGAAAGAGAGGAGACCATGGAAAGCATTAAGCGCAGCGTGATGGTGCTGAAAAGCGACAGCGCCGCACCACAATTTGATCATGAAATGAAGGCCGTACTGAAGCTGCAATCGTCAGGAAACAGCCTTGTTATCGATTTGTCTGCGCCTTTCCTTCCTGCGCAGCCCTGCTCGCTTTATCTGTTTAATCTGGAAGGAAGCGATCATTTCGCGGGTCATATAACGGAAAACAGCCTCCATACAGAGCTCGATGCATTACCGCTGGATTCCATCAAGGGTGCTGCCGTGATCAACCCGGATACATTCACGTTTTTACTCAAATCACAAGGCCTAAGTTGGACGGATATCGCCGCTCGGTTTAAATTCAAGCATGCTGCACCAAAACCCGATGTTAAAAAACCGGAAGCAGCACCGATGGAGCCGCCGCAGCCGGAAGAACCCGTTGCGGTTCCCAAGGAGCCGCTTTCGCCAAGCCAGCCCCGTATCTGCGACACCTGCCCGCATGTGATCCGACAGGATAAAATTAATCCGTTCCCTACGGCATTTCCGAACAGCGAGTGGGTTAAAATCTCTTACCCGGGGCCCACAGGCTGGTGGCATTACATTTCCGGCAAAATCTGCAGCGGTGAAACCGTCGTCATCAAGGTGCTCGGCGTTCCGGGTGAATACGGCATGGCGCCGCCCATTTGGCTGGAGGGATTCGGCACATACATGCG
Source organism: Bacillota bacterium (assembly GCA_023441905.1). Taxonomy (GTDB): domain Bacteria; phylum Bacillota; class Clostridia; order Christensenellales; family SZUA-584; genus SZUA-584. Next base: position 2,201 of record JAEZNC010000211.1, read on the forward strand.
CAGCGCCATTCCGGACGCTTCCGGCTACTGGCTTATGTTTCAGGACGCAGAGACAGGAGAGGTTCTGGACATGGGGCTATCTCCACATGGTGTGTAAGCACTTCGGAATATGAAAAGCAGTAGCGCCGTTTATACCCATGCTCTTTAACAAGAACGGTAAAAACATCGGGATAAAGCCCTTCAATAATGCCGCCAAGTTCAACGCCGCTCCGCCTTCCGTAACGTGTCTTCAGTGTCACCCGAACACCCTTGCTTGAACGCATCTGTCTTTTGATTGAATCCAGCGTGTCGTTTATCATATTCGTACCGCCTTTTTATAAGGATGATGCTATGATTCCCAATTTTCCATTCCTTATCCTTCATCTGGGCTGCAAAGCCGCAATTTTGAATATACTTTATCTTATGCTGCATATTCTTTCGCAGTATTTTAAAGTGTTCCCACACTAATTCGTATTGAATCCTATATAGGCTGTATAACTGAAGCATTCAAAATGCATAAATCTATCCCACTTATCCACATGGTTGTCCACATTATGCGAAAAAACGAGTATTTGAGACCATTATCGAGATCGTAAATTCCTGCTTGTTTTTAAAAATGAATAAAGAAAAATAATGTCGTTTCATGTCGTCGCCAAATCGGCTTATATTTATTCATGATAAGAAAAATTGAAATGACTATTTGAGAAAAACCTTGACGCAAAATACGGGGAAGTTATGGTATAATAAAATATCTCAACTTTGCTCAATTGAATTGGTGAACGATGAAAAAGTACGACATTGTGGCGGCAGGACATATTTGTCTTGATTTATGCCCCGCTTTTGAAACAGATCAATCGCAGGATGTCAGCGCCTTTTTCCGTCCGGGCAGGCTCATCAATATGGATGGGATCACGATTTCCACTGGAGGCTCCGTATCCAATACCGGCTTTGCCCTTTCAAGAATGGGGCTTCGTGTGCTGCCCGCCGCCAAAATCGGCGATGACCCTTTTGGCACGCTGATTGCCGATATGGCGCAAAAAGAAACAGGCAGCCGGATTACGATGCAATCCAGCGTTCGCTCATCCTATTCCATCGTGCTTTCGCCGCCCGGAATCGACAGGATCATCATGCACGATCCCGCGGGCAACAACGAATTCAGCGCGGATGATATCGATTTTGCCGAAGTGGCGGATGCCGACTTTTTCCATTACGGATATCCGCCGGTCATGAGGAAAATCTATCAAAATGGCGGCCGCGAGCTCCTTCGCCTGTTTACGGCAGCCAAAGAAACAGGCGCGGTGACATCGCTCGATATGTCGCTGCCGGACCCGGCAAGCGAATCGGGCTGCGTTGATTGGCCGTCAGTGCTTGCCAAAACATTGCCGTTTGTCGATCTGTTTATGCCGAGTGCGGAAGAAGCTTTTTTTATGCTGAACCGCCCCGAGTATGAAAGGATCACCCGGGGCGGCTCGCTGAGCTTTACGGCTGTCCGGGCACTTGGCACAAGGATCCTCGAAATGGGCGCGAAGCTTGCGCTGATTAAATGCGGTAGGCACGGTATCTATATCAAAACCTCGCTCGGGATGGACGGCAGTTTTCGGGGCAGGGAAATCTTCCAGCCGTCGTACGTCGCTGAAAATTTTAAATCGGCGCTTGGCAGCGGCGATACCGCCATTGCGGGCTTTCTTGCCGCCATGATAAAGGGTATGAGCCTAAACGACTGCGCGCGCATGGCCTGCGCATCGGGTGCGCTCTGCTGCACCACATACAGTGCCATCGGGGCCATGCGCCCCATCGGGCAGATACAAGAAATGCTGAACGGTCCGCTGAATCGGACGACGCTGCCCGAAGCGCCATTATATTACGATAAAAAGGAACGGTTATATACAATATGAAGGAGAAGCTTCGCCAGGTTCTTGAGAATATACGCAACCCGCAGCGCGATGAAGACGAAAAGGAATTTATTCAGCATATGAATCGCACACGCCTGTTATTTCTCGCCCCGTTTCTGATTGCGGCGCTTATCTTCTTCTTGCTGTCGCTAAAATAAATGGCATATGCCCTTTGTTTATATGGCTAATTATGTTATTATTGTTCATATTGCATGAAATGGCGGTGAGGTCATGGATGTCAGCGAATCTCTGGAAATGTATCTGGAAGCGATCTTGGAGCTGGAAACCAAAAACAGCGTGGTGCGCTCGGTTGACATCGCGCGCTTTTTGGGCGTCACAAAACCCAGCGTGAACAGAGCCATGAGCAATTTAAAAAAAGAAGGGTACATCCATCAGGAGCCTTACGGTGATGTGGCGTTTACTGAAAAAGGGCGCAGCAAAGCCTTGCGCATCCACGAACTTCATCATGTGATTACTGATTTTCTTGTTAAGTCCCTCGGTATCGATATGGCGGTGGCCGAATCCGACGCCTGCCGCATGGAGCATGTGATCTCTCCCGAGACCGTCAAAGCCATGAAATCGTACCTGCGAAACCAACCGTAACGTTATTCGTACATTTCCAGGCTGTTCTGGCAATCGCTGCAATACCCGCTGTTTAAATCGTAGCAGTCTTGGCACATGTAGGCGTTACAGCCCTTGCAATGCTGCATTGAGCGCGATTCCATCGTTTTTTTACAGCCTGAGCAGTTTATTTTAGACATCGTGGTTCCTTCTTTCTTAGTGATGCTCATAGTATCTGCATAACCCGCTCTTTCATACTTTGAACTGCTAAGAGTAAAAAACACCATCTGCCCGCCGTAATTTTTTTGTTGTCAGCGCCCCGCAACGATGGTATAATCAAGCGATATAGCGTCTTTCTTGCTCTGCACGTTTGATGCAGGGCCAACATCTGGCGCAAAAACGTTCGGTTTTGTGCCGGAGAGTCCATAAGGGAGGTAGAAAATGAATAAGTACGAAAGCATGTATATTTTGAAGCCCGACTTAGCCGAGGAAACGCGCAAAGCGCTGATTGAAAAGTTCTCGGGTATCGTCACTGAAAACGGCGGCAAAATAGAAAACATCGACGAATGGGGCCAGAGAAAATTGGCCTATGAAATCGATTATATCAAAGAAGGTTACTATGTGCTCATGACTTTTGAAGCACCGTCTGAGTTACCTTTAGAGCTTGAACGTAATTACAACATCAGCGACAGTGTACTAAGATTTAATGTAATAAGACTGTAAAGGCAGG
>JAEZNC010000071.1 GCA_023441905.1 Bacillota bacterium
GACGAGGGGCCTGTTCATATGCGGGAATTATGCTGCGTTTTTAGACAATGCCGGGCTCTATCCGCCGAATAAATCCATCGTCATCACGCGGTTTCGAATAGTCAAACAGCAGCAGCGCCGGCTGTGCAAACAGACAGATGAATTCGGCAAGAATGTACCGCCGCTCGGACTCGCGGGCAGACATGCCTGTGAGACGGTCACGCGCAGTTTCAGGAAGGTTGCGCAGACGGTGTGTTTTGACAGAAAGGCCGTCGGGCCATGCGCCCGGTTTGCCCAAACAAAGCCAATCGAACACCAGCGCTTCACGCAGCCGCCCGCTTTCTAACCTGTGCTTTGCGAACGCGAAGAGCTGCTCGTAAACAACCTGCGTTTTTTGAGGCCGGTCAAAATACCCCGCGCTTTGCAGATGGCGTGTGAAGCCGTCGTAAAAAGCAAACGGCGAGCCGAATACGGGAATCAGCAATTCGAGCGTCTTACCGGCCTGCCGCTCGTTGCAGAGCCTATCAAGCACCTGCTCAATACGATGCAGATGACGGATATCTGCGAACGACATTGTGCCCGTCTTCAACACCTCATACGGCGCATGGTCCGTATAGACAATGCCGTACTTCTCCGCGTTTTCACGCATACGGGACCCGCGCAGCAGCTTTAAGAAGCCGAGCTGCAGCCTATCCGCACCGAGGCTGTAGGCATCATCAAACGAGCGCGCGAAGGAATCCATCGTTTCCATCGGCAGCCCCGCGATCAGGTCCACATAGACGCGAAGATTTCCCTTGCCGCAAAGCGTCGCCGTGTTTTGCAGCAGCTTGGCGGTATTGTGCGCGCGGTTCACGGCAGACAGCGTGTCAGCGTGCGTCGACTGTATGCCGATTTCGAGCTGAATCAGGCCTTTGGGTGCCGCGGCAAGCAGCCGGATTGTTTCCTCGGTCAAAAGGCTGGCCGACACCTCAAAGTGAAAATTGGTCCGGCTGTGCGGGTATTTTTGTTTGAGCGCGATCAGGGCCGCCCACAGTTTTCTCGCGCGGCTGTCAGGATGGTTGAACGTTCTGTCCACGAGTTTGACCTGCTGCACATTCGCGCTCAGAAAATTCTCAAGTTCATCTTTAACGCGCCCAATCGGCAAAAATTCCGTCACCTGCCCCGCCGACATGCAGTACGCGCAGCGGAAGGGGCACCCGCGGCTTGTCTCATAGTAAATCATCTTGTTATCAAACGCGGCGAGATCTTCGTATAAAAACGGCTGGGCGGCAAAATCAAAAGGTACGGCATCCGGCGTTTCAACGATGCCGCCGGGCATCCGTATGCATGCGGACGGGGTGGATTCGATGCTTTGCCCCGTCGCCAGACATTTTGTGAGATGCGCAAACGGCACTTCGCCCGGCCCGCGCACGATAATATCCGCAAACGGCCACTGTGCCATTAACGCGCTGCTGCCGAACGACACCTCGGGGCCGCCGAGAACGATGAGACAGCCGGGCCGCACCGATTTGACAATCGACGCGATTTTAAGCACGTGTTCGATGTTCCAGATATAGCACGAAAACCCCGCGGCGTCAGGGCCGGCGGATATGATGTCCGCGGCAATGTCCATGACGCTGTCGTTGATGTTGTATTCTTTTGCCGTAACCGCCTGTTTGTTATAAGCGGCGTGCTTTAAGCACAGCAGCGCAAGGCTGCTGTGAGAAAACCGCGCGTTAACCGCGGCAAGCGTGATTGTTTTCATAGCACTTTGTATCATATCAAAATCGCACGGACTAAAAAAGGATTAAAATTAACAATAATGCAGGCATTGCCGTTTGAGTTCGCCCAAATGGTGGTAAAGAATGTGAAAATAATTCTAATGAGGTGGCATCATTATGAGTAGCGATTTTTTTGATTATGGTTATGATTATTACGGTTCGTTTCAAACGATGAATACCATCACGATTGTGCTGGCAATCATTGGGCTTATCTTAGGTATCGTTTTGCTTTTTGTTTTTTTACCCGCAAAAAACAGAGGCCGTTATACGGGCGGTGCCAAGTGGCTTTATGACTTTTTGAATTTTAACAGATACTGGCTCTCCTCCATCATTAAAGTCCTGTACATTGCGGCCACGGTGGTTTGCGTCCTGGGCGGTCTCATCTGCCTGTTCATCACTCCGCTCACGGGCCTGATCATGCTGGTATCGGCTGTCGCCGTCCGCCTTGTTTACGAGCTGATCATGGTGTTGCTTTCCATCAGGGACAACACGGCACAGCTCAACGACACAATGCTGCGCATGTCGGGCGGTCTGCCCGTGCAGAATCAGGGATATGTTCCCCCGGCACCGATGAATGTGTCTGCCCCGCTCACATGCGCAAACTGCGGCGCGGATAACGCCCCCGGCTCGGCGTTCTGCATCAAGTGCGGCAGCAAGCTGTAAAAGAAACCAATATAGACAGGCTTCGACAGAAGCCTGTTTTTTTATGGTCATAAATAAAGTATTTTTTACACGATGTAAAATATACTTGACACCATGTAAAAATAGTGGTACTTTAGCATCAGAAATAACCAAATAAAGGAGCCAAAAGTGATGTCTTATCAGGAAAAGAAACTCATTGCCAGCATCGTCTCGGGTGTGCTCGTGCTCGCGGCATACTGCATCTATGTGTTCGGCATCAATCAGACATTCGGGGACGTTAAGCAGTGCGCCGCCACAATGCTCATATTCATCGGCATCGGCGTGGGCGCGACAATCGTGATTCAGATCATCTTTCATATGGTCTATGCGGCCTCCCTCGCCATCAAGAAAAACAAGTGCAACGATAAGGAAATTGAAACCGAAATGGCTGCATGCATGGTAGAGGATGAGATGGTAAAGCTGATCGATCTTAAATCATCCAGAGTGGGTTATGTAATCGCGGGAATCGGCTTTGTGGCGGGGCTCGTGTCGCTGGTGCTCGGTACCGCTGCTGCCGTGATGCTCAACATCTTCTTCATATCGTGCAGTGCCGGGTCAATCATCGAAGGGCTTTCGGGCTTGTATTACTACCGTAAGGGTGTGGCCAATGGCTAAGAAGATTGTGATTACGAACAACATCCGCAAGCTGCGTTTTTTTGCGGATGAGATGACACAGCAGGCGCTGGCCGAAAAGACGGGCGTCTCGCGGCAGACCATTATTGCGATTGAGGCGGGCAAATATTCTCCCTCGCTCGAGCTTGCGTTCCGCATCGCGGATGCGTTCCATGTGCCCGTGGGCGACGTGTTCGATTATGACATGGAAGGAGACACAAAATGAAAGCCGTTGTGTACGAGAAAAAGAAACTTGTCTATAGCGATGTGCCGACTCCTGGGGCCGGTGAGACTGAGGTGCTCGTAAAAATCCATGCCGCGTCGCTCAACGCGCTCGATTACCGTTCGATGCGCATGGGCATTATTCCGAAAAGCAGGATATTCGGCGCGGATATCGCGGGGGTGGTGGAAGCCGCGGGCAGCCGGGTGACGGAATATCGCCCGGGCGACAGGGTCGCGGCAGATATCTCCGGCTGCGGGCTCGGCGGCTTCGCCGAATACGCGGCCGTGCCCCAAAGCGTGCTTGTGAAAATACCCGAGGCGGTGTCGTTTGAAAACGCCGCGGCGCTGCCCGTGGCGGGAGGAACGGCGCTGCAGGCCCTTAAAATGGGCGGGGTAAAACAAGGGCACCGCGTGCTGATTGTGGGCGCTGGCGGCGGCGTGGGCACCTATGCGGTGCAATTGGCTAAAATTATGGGTGCGGCGGTCACCGCCGTGTGCGGCCCGAACAATGCCGAAATGGTTCTCGGCCTCGGTGCCGAGAGAGTGATTAATTATACCAAAGAGAGTTTTGCAGCGGATAAGAATGTTTATGATGCTGTCATCGCGGCCAACGGCGGCTATCCGCTGTCGGCATACAAGCGCGTATTGAAGCCCAAGGGCGTCTGTGTTGTGCTGGGCGGCGCGCTGAAACAGATATTTGCAACGATGGTGCTGGGGCCGATCCTGTCGGCGGGCGGTAAAAAAGTGCGCATGCTCGCCGCGAAACCAAACCCGAAGGATCTGGCTTTCAATTTGAACCTCATGGCGCAGGGGCAGCTAAAACCCGTGATCGCCGCACGGCACCGCTTAAACGAAACGCCCGAAGCGCTGGCGGATTTGAGCCGCGGGCACGCACGCGGCAAAGTAATCATCACTGTGCAGGAGGGCTGATATGAAAGCGATTGTTGTGAGCAAATACGGCAGCGCCGATGTGCTGCGTATTCAAGAGGTGAAAGACCCGGTTCCCAAAGAGGGCGAGATG
>JAEZNC010000139.1 GCA_023441905.1 Bacillota bacterium
GGGGCGTTTCAGGGTTTAAAGGGAAACCGCTTCATCGGCGACGGGAAGTATCTCTGAAGGGAAATCCTACTGGACCTAAGCTGCAAGGTTTATCCAAAGTATCACCACCGTTTTTTTATTTGGAGATTTTTTTGGCTAAGAAAAGACTCAACCGAAAATTGAAATATTGGGCGCTCAAGGTATTCCTGATCTCGCTAATATTAACGGCGGGCATCAGCATTGTGACCGAGCTGCTGATGGACAAGCTGTCCGTAACGGCGGCGGCGCTGCTCATTCTTGTTATTGTGCTGATCGGCGTAGCGTTTGATATCATCGGCATCGCATTTGCCACATGCGATACCACGCCGTTTGTATCGATGGCATCGAAGAAAATCAAACGGGCCAAAAGCGCGCTTGCGCTGCTGCGCAACGCAAGTGTGGTTTCCAACATCTGCGGCGACGTGGTGGGCGATATATGCGGCATTGTGAGCGGTGCGGCGGGCGCGGCCATTGCGGTAAAAATCATCGCGCAGTCACCCGCAGCGTCCGACATCGTGATCACAATCGCCATTTCGAGCCTCATCGCAGCCGTTACCGTGGCGGGCAAAGCGGCGGGCAAAAAGCTCGCCATCAATAAAAACAAGCAAATCGTCAGCTTTGTTTCCTATGTGCTGATGTTTTTTTTACGGGATAAATAATATGGCTGAAAAAACACGCATTGATGTTTATTTACATGAAAAAGGGCTGGCAGAAAGCCGCGAAAAAGCGCGCGCGCTGATTATGGCGGGCGAGGTGAGTATCGACGGGCAGGTGTGCGCCAAAGCATCCACCACCGTGGCAGACGGGCAGCAGGTGAGTGTGAAGCGTAACGATGCGTTTGTCAGCCGGGGCGGAAAAAAACTGCAAAAAGCGATAGAGAGCTTCGGGCTTACGTTATCGGGCGTTACCGCGATAGACGTGGGTGCCTCGACGGGCGGCTTTACCGATTGCATGCTTCGGCAGGGCGCGGCGTTTGTGTATGCGGTTGACGTGGGATACGGCCAGCTCGCGTGGCGCCTGAGGCAGGACGCCCGCGTGCACGTGATGGAACGGCAAAACGCGCGGTACCTTGAGCCACAGATGTTCGACAGGCCGATCGGCTTTGCGAGCATCGATGTCTCTTTCATTTCTTTAAAGCTCATTTTGCCGGCGGTTTCGAAAATACTGACGCCGCCGTTCACCATTGCGGCGCTGATTAAGCCGCAGTTTGAAGCGGGGCGCGATCATGTTGGGAAAAAAGGTGTCGTTCGCGATAAAAAAGTGCATATTGACGTGATTTGCAATGTGCTGGACTTTGCTGCGAAGAGCGGCCTTGCCGTCTGCGGGCTTGATTACAGCCCCATTAAAGGCCCCGAAGGCAATATTGAATACCTCGCGTGCTTTCGCGACAGCGGCGAAACAGCCTGCCCCGACATCGCTTTTGTGGTGGACGCGGCCCATGAAAGCGCGGAATAACCCGAAAACCATACGAATTACTGTTGTATAATTATCCAGAGTTATTTATAATAATAAATATGGAGATGAAAAACGTCGGCATATTCGCCAACCCGTGCAAAGACATCAATTTGCAAGGCGCCCGCATGGTGGCGCAGCAGCTCCGCCTCAGGGGCATTCGTGTGTGCTTTGACGCAGACGCAATACCCGAGGGCGAAAGCGAAATCATCGACTATACCAATATCGATTGCCTTTTTGTGCTGGGCGGAGACGGTACGCTGCTCAAAGCCGCTCAATCCGCAAGCCTTCACGGCGTCTGCATACTCGGTATCAACTTGGGACGTCTCGGCTTTCTTACCGAGGTAGAGCTTAGTGAAACAGAGAAAGCCATCCGGCTGATTCAAAACGGCGATTGCTATGTGGAATCGCGTATCATGCTGCACGGCAGCGTCTATCGGGACAGCGAAAAGCGCTGCGAGATGGAAGCGCTTAACGACATCGCCGTGCTGAAAAAAGATTTATCGCGCATGGTGAGGCTCGAGCTTCATATCGGGGGAGCCATGGCTGACCGCGTGGATTGCGACGGCATGCTCGTTTCCACGCCCACAGGGTCTACCGGTTATTCCTTAAGCGCTGGCGGGCCGATTTTAAGCCCGAAACTGGATTGCCTGCTGACGACGCCGATATGCCCGCATTCCCTTCATTCACGCACACAGGTGGTATCCGGCGACGACGAGATCGTAATCAGCCCGGCTGCGCCGGGCGGCATTATGCTCTCGGCGGACGGTGTGCAGCAAACAGAAATACAAAACGGAGAAATGGTCAAAATAAAAAGATCAAAGAATAAGGCATGTTTTCTGCGGTTTCACGAGAACTATTTTTATCCTTTGCTTCGTTCAAAATTTTTAAACTGGGACAGATAATAAAAGCTTAGGAGGCAGCGATGAAACAGGGACGACAAAGCATGATACTGGAGCTGATAGAAGGTTTTGATATTGAAACGCAGGACGAACTTTCATCACTGCTCCGCGGAAAAGGCTATGAGGTCACCCAGGCCACGATATCGCGGGATATCAAGGAGCTTAAGCTCATTAAGGTACAGACGGAAACCGGCGCGTATAAGTATGCGGCATCGGGACGCGAGACGATGGGTAAACTCGATATTTTCAAACGCGTTTTCCGCGATACTGTTTTGTCGGTGGAACCGGCAGCTTCCATGGTGGTGGTCAGAACGATGGCGGGCAGTGCCAACGCCGCGGCTGAAGCGATTGATGAGATGGATATTCCCGAAGTGGCGGGGACGCTCGCGGGAGATAATGCGATTTTTGTAGCGATTCGTGAAGACGGCATGCAAAAACGGATCGTTGAGATTCTTTGCGGTATGCTCAGCGCGAAAAGATAGGGGTATGGGGTCACCATGCTAAGCAAACTCGTTATCAAAAATATTGCCTTGATTGAAGAACTCGAGGTTAATCTTGCCGCGGGTATGAACGTGTTGTCGGGCGAAACAGGTGCCGGCAAATCGATCATCATCGATTCGGTTAATTTGGTGCTCGGTGAACGCGCCGACAGGGAACTCCTTCGTTCGGGCGCGCCCAAGGCGGTTGTAGAGGCTTGGTTCAGCGGCGTGAATGAGATTATCAAAGATATTCTTATTGAGCAGGAGATTGAAGATTGGCCCGAGCTCGTGATGAGCCGCGAATTAAGCCCCACAGGCAAAAACGTGTGCCGCGTGAACGGAACGCTGATCTCCCTGGCCGTGCTCAAGGATTTAAGCGACAGGCTCGTGGATATCCACGGACAGCATGAGCATCAGTCGCTGTTGAGTGAAAAGAACCACAGCGCAATGCTCGACGGATTCGACCAACGCATTGAGGCGTTAAAGGCCGACGTCGCCGCAGTCTACGCGGATTATACGGATTTGGTGAAAAGGCAGCGTGCACTTTTCGGTAGCGACGGAGACCGTGAGCGCCGCATTGATATACTCAATTTCCAGATTAACGAAATCAAAATGGCGAATATTGCCGAGGGTGAGGAAGATGAGTTAAACGCGCAGAAGATTAGGCTTAACTCGGCGGAAAGAATTATGGACGCGCTCTCCGCTTCGTATAACGAGCTCTATGAAGGTGAGCCGTTTAACGCACTGGCATCGCTGAAAGACGCGAGCAGAAGACTGAGCGGCATCGTGGATGTGGACGAGCGTTACGGGCAGATGGCGGCGCGTGTGGACGAAGCGTATTACACGCTGGAAGAGGTGGCTTCGGCCATCCGCAGCGATATGGACGAAGATATGTTTGATGCCGATACGCTGGAGAGCGTGGAGGATAGGCTCGCACTGATTGCGTCGCTCAAGCGCAAGTACGGCGATCCGACGGTGACGGGCAGCTATTTGAAAAAAGCCGAGCAGGAGCTCAGCGACCTGTTGGGCAGCGCCGAGCTCTTAGAGCAGCTCGCAGCCAAAACGGCGGCACTGAAAGCCGAGCTGTACCAAAAGTGCTGCGTGCTGTCAGCACAGCGGCGGAATGCGGCACAGCTCTTTGAGCAGCGCATGACGCAGCAGCTGGCCGATCTTGGCATGGCCTCGGCGGTTTTCTCAGTACATTTTGAAGAGCTTGATGATATCGAAAACTGCACGTTTTCAAAAAACGGCATTGATACGGTTGAGTTTTATATGTCCACAAACCGCGGCGAGCCGGTAAAGCCGCTGCGAAAAATAGCGTCGGGCGGTGAGGTATCGCGCATCATGCTCGCGCTGAAAAACATCGCGGCCGACAGGGGCGGTATCCCGACGATGATATTCGACGAAATCGATACGGGCATCAGCGGGCATATTGCGCAGGTGGTGGCGGAAAAACTGCAAACCATCTCACGCGGGCGTCAGGTCGTCTGCGTCACGCATCTGCCGCAGATTGCGTGCATGGCCGATAAGCACTTTCTTGTGACCAAGCAAAGTGACGAAGAAACCACAAGAACATCTCTTCTGCCACTCGATGATGAGAGACGCGTGGATGAAATCGCGCGGCTCGCGGGCGGCGATTCGGATATCTCAAAGGCTCATGCGTTCGAAATGATCAAAAGAGCCAACATTTTTAAAAACGACAATTAAAACAAACCTTGCAGATTATTTCAAAGTATAAATCCATGCACCTCTAACGACAATAATATCAACAAATCGTTAAGAGGTGTTTTTTTGAAAAAGATTATCAGAATCTTCGGGATTTTAATAGTGGCATTGCTCTGTGTGGTTTATTTTTTACCTGCCGTGCGCAGTTATTCCAGCATTCCGAATGAAATTTATATACAAAAAGGAAAACAAACAGCCATTGATCTTGGGCTGCCCATCAAGGCTGATGTAAAGGCCCAGGATGTCATCAGCCTTTCGGGGGAAACGCTCAAAGAAGCGTCCGGTATGCAGAGCCCGCTTGTGATCGATTCACT